>JASLOV010000032.1 GCA_030745285.1 Dehalococcoidia bacterium
GCATGTCGATCGGCGCCGGGCACTGGGTCCACGCCACTCGCTACAACACCGACATGGTCGCGCTGCTGCTCGACAACAACGTCTACGGGCTCACGAAGAACCAGACTTCGCCGACGACGCCGCAGGGGCACCCGACGCTCACGCAGCCGGGGGGCTCGTACCTGCCGCCGCTCAACCCGGTCTCGGCGACGCTCGGCATCAGCAACGCCTCATTCGTGGCGCAGACGGCGGAGTGGTTGCCGCCGCACCTCTACGCCACGCTGCAGGCGGCGTCTCGCCACAAGGGCTTCTCCTTCGTGCGCATCATGCAGCGTTGCCCGAAGTTCGTGGACAACATCTTCTCCAACTACATCGAGCACCCCGAGCTGATTGAGCTGATCGAGCACGAGGATGGCGTCACCGTTCCGGCGCTGGAGCGCACGCACAAGGTCCGCCGTCAGCACGACCCGAGCGACCTCGACGCCGCTCGCTCGCTCGCCGAGGACGAAGAGGTGCTGCGGCTAGGCATCTTCTACCGCGACGCCGACCGCCCGACGTACGAGACGACCCGGGCGCTGCCTCAGCACTCGGCGCAGGAGAAGCTGGAGCTGCTCTCGGAGGAACTGGACCGACATGCCATCTGAGCCCTCATCCGAAGCTTCCGACCCGGCAGAATCAGCCGGCATGTCCGAAGCGGCCGAGGTCGCCCCTCGCGTTCGTGCTGCGCTCGATAGCCTCTCCAGCAGAGTCGCGGCGTTCCGTTCCGCGGTCTCCGTCACCGCCGACCAGCTTCGCGGCTACCTGGCCCAGGGCGGGCAGACGGACGCCAGCGAGGCGTCGCGGGCCGCCCTCGGCGAGTTCGCCAGCGGTCGCATCGATGCTGCCCGGCTCTCCCAATTCGTCGCCGCCGCCACCCCGGCCCGGGACGACGGCTGGGTCGAGCCGGTGCAGCAGGCGCTCGAGGTGCTGGAGCAGCTCGAGGCCGAGGGCGAGTCGCTGTTCCTCATACAGGTCGAAGCGGGCGCCGACCTGCGCTCCGGCGTCGAGCAGGCGCTGGCAAACGCCGGCCGAGCCTTCGGCGCGACGCGCCTCGCCGACCTCGCGCGTGCCGGGCGCTATGAGGGCGCATCCCACGACAACCTGCTTGCCTCGTTCCCCTTCCGCCGCTGGAGCGGTGCGGAGCGCAACCTCGCACCGCCGCTGGTGGTGGAGGTCCGGGGCGGCGACCTGCAGGCGGCGGCGCTCGCCGACTACCTCGACGGCTCGCAGGCGTTCGTGCTGCTGGTCGACGGCCATGTCTCACCGGCCCCGCTCGCCCGCCTGCTCACGCCCAGCGTGCTTGCGATCCAGGGCGAAGACGAGGAGTCGCTGGAACGCATCGCGGGTGTGACCGGGCCCGTCGTGGCAGCGCTGTTGCCCTCGGGTGCCGCTCGTTTTGTGCACGAGCCCGCGGTCGATGACGGCCTCGGGCAGCTCGAGGTGGAGTTCGTGCCCCAGGACGACCCGCGCCAGCCAGTCGGCACGCGGTCGCCCTTCCAGCAGAGCGAGGAGCTGCGGCTCCTTCATGGGCTCGCAGCCGTCGCGCCGAAGACGGCCGCGTCGAAGCCCGACGCGAGTGCGGCGGAGCCCGCTGCCGCAGCCGAGCCGGGGGCGACTGCGGCGCCGAGCAGCAACGGAGCGGCACCGGCGGCGCAGGGCGACCCGGCGGGCACACTGGCCGCCTGGCTGCTGAGCCGGGCGGACCTCACGAATCTTGACGTGAACGGCGAATAGCGAGCGTGGTCCGGGCGGCGGCGCCGGCTGCCGGTCTCGGGCCCGCATCGCATGACACGAGGCTTGTCCGGTCCTGACCGGGCGAGATGCGGCGAAGTGGCGTAACCATGAGCAGCAAGAGCGAAGACGGCGTCGAGATCGAGGTGGCCGAGAGCACGGAGGCCTCGCCCAGGTACCCCGGTCTGGCGGTGGCGGAGGACGGCAGCAGCGCCGTCGTATATGTCGAGACGGCCGCCAGCGAGAGCGCGGGCGCCTATCCGATCACGCCCTCGACGCAGATGGGCGAGGGCTGGGCGGTGGCGATGGCCGCCGGCCAGACGAACGTCAACGGCCGCCGTCTGATCTTCTTCGAACCGGAGGGCGAGCACGCCGCCGCCGCGGTCACTGCCGGCATGAGCATGACGGGCCTGCGAGCGACGAACTTCTCGAGCGGCCAGGGACTCGCCTACATGCACGAGTCGCTTTACGCGGCCGCCGGCAAGCGCCTCACCTACGTGCTCAACGTCGCCGCGCGGGCGATGACCAAGCACGCGCTCAACGTGCACGCCGGGCACGACGACTACCACGCGATCGACGACACCGGCTTCTTCCAGCTCTTCGCCAAGGACGTACAGCACGTCGCCGACCTCACGGCCATCGCCCACCGCATCGCAGAGCTGGCGCTCACGCCGGGCGTCTGCGCCCAGGACGGCTTCCTCACCAGCCACGTGATCGAGTCGCTTCGCCTGCCGGAGCGCGAACTGATCAAGGACTACCTCGGCGACCCGGCGGACATGATCGAGACGCCGACCGCGGCGCAGCGGATGACCTTCGGGTCGCGCCGGCGACGCATCCCGGAGATGTTCGACCTCGACTACCCGGCGATGCTCGGGCCGGTGCAGAATCAGGACTCCTACGCGCAGGGCGTTGCCGCCCAGCGCCCGTTCTACTTCGACCACGTCGCAGAGCTGACGGACCGCGCGTTCGACGAATACGCCCAGCTCTCCGGGCGGCGCTACGCACGCGCGCTGGGGTACCGGCTGGAGGACGCCGAGTACGTGATCGCCGGGCAGGGCTCTGTGGTCTCGAACGCGGAAGCGGTCGCGGACTACCTGCGCGAGACGCGCGGCCTGAAGGTGGGCGTGCTCAATCTCGTGATGTTCCGCCCGTTCCCGGCCGACCTCGTCACCGACATGCTGCGCGGCAAGAAGGCCGTCGCCATCCTGGAGCGCGTGGACCAGCCCTTGGCGGTCGACCCGCCGATGCTGCGCGAGGTTCGCGCCGCCATGTCGAAGGCGATGGAGAACGCCCGCGCCGAGGGAGCGCGGCCCCACGCAGACGTCGCTGACGTGCCCGCCGACGAGGTGCCGGAGTTCTACGCCGGCGGCTTCGGCTTCGGCAGCCGTGACCTCCAGCCCGGTGACCTGATCGCCGCCGTCGACAACATGCTGGAGGGCGGCGGAGGCCGCCGTCACTTCTACCTCGGCATCGACTTCGTCAAGCGCGACACCGGCCTCGCTGCGCTCGACTCCTGGCAGCAGGAGGTGGTCGAGCAGTACCCGGATGTCGCCGGCCTGAACCTCACACCGCCCGAGCTGCCGAGCCTGATCCCGGAGGGCTCCGTCTCGCTGCGCATCCACTCGATTGGCGGGTGGGGTGCGATCACGATGGGCAAGAACCTGGCGCTCACCACCTTCGAGCTGCTCGGCCTGCACGTGAAGGCCAACCCCAAGTACGGCTCCGAGAAGAAGGGGCAGCCCACGACCTTCTTCGGCACGATCAGCCCGGAGCCCGTGCTCACCAACGCCGAGCTGAAGCAGGTCGACGTCGTGCTCTCGCCCGACCCGAACGTCTTCGGCCACTCCGACCCGCTCGGCGGCCTCAGCGAGGGCGGCGCGTTCGTGATCCAGAGCGATCAGGAGCCGGCCGAGCTGCTCAAGTCGCTGCCGCCGGCCGCGCGCAGTGCGATCCGCGAACGCAAACTTCGCGTCTACGCGCTCGACGGCTTCCAGATCGCCTCGGAGGAGGCGAGCGACGCGGAGCTGCGCTACCGCATGCAGGGCGCCGCCTTCATGGGCGCGTTCTTCGCCGTCTCGCCGCTCACGGAGCGCGAGGGGTTAGACCGCGAACGGCTCTTCGAGGGCATCCACGCCCAGCTGGCGAAGAAGTTCGGCCACCTCGGCGAGCAGGTCGTCGATGACAACCTGCGCGTGATCCAACGCGGCTTCGACGAGCAGCGCGAGATTACCACCGCCGACGGGCTGGCCGAGGCGGCCGAGATAGTCGAACTGGTCGCCGTCGGCGCCGGCGGCGAGATGCCGCCGATCCTGAACGTCCCGAGCGCCCAGCCGGGCATCGCCCACCCGGGCCGCTTCTGGGACCAGGTCTGCACGATGTGCAACATCGGCGAGGACCCGATCGCCGACCCCTTCGCCGCGATCAGCGCCATGCCGGCCGGTTCGAGCGCGATCCGCGACATGACGAACGTGCGCTTCGAGGTGCCGGAGTTCATCCCTGACCTCTGCACCGGTTGCGCGCAGTGCTGGGTGCAGTGCCCGGACGTCGCGATCCCGGGCCTGGTCAACACCACCGGCCAGATCCTCGACACCGCCATCGCCACCGTCGCCGAGGAGCGGCCGCTGGAGCTGATCCGCGAGATCTCGGCCGAACTCGCCGGCGAGGCTCACCGCCTGCTCGGGGCGGAGGAATTCACGACCTTCGACAACACGCTCGCCACCGCCTACGCGACCGTCGCCGGGGCGCTGCCGTGGGACAGCGAGCGCAAGACCGCGCTCGACGACGAGTTCGCGGTGGTCGCCGCCTTCCTCGCGGACTTCCCGCTGGCGAAGACCGTCCCCTTCTTCGAGGTACTGGAGCGCAAGCAGGAGGGCAGCGGCGGGCTGGTGTCGATCACCATCAACCCGGACGCCTGCAAGGGCTGCAATCTCTGCGTCGACGTGTGCCCGGAGGACGCGCTGATCACCGTCCGCCAGGACGAGAGGATGAACGAACGCCTGCGCCGCAACTGGAAGTTGTGGGAGCGCCTGCCCGATACCGATGACCGCTTCCTGAACATCAGCAACATCGAAGAAGGCATCGGGGTGCTTCCCACCCTGCTGCTCAAGAAGGACGTCAACGGCTCCATGGTGAGCGGCGACGGCGCATGCATGGGCTGCGGCGAGAAGACGTCGATCCACCTCGTGCTCTCCACCATCGAGGCGCTGATGCAGCCCCGGGTCAGGGCCTACGTCGAGAGGCTCGACGGGCTGGTCTCCGGCCTCGAATCGAAGTCGCGGGAGCTGCTGGCGACCGGCGCGGACCTCGATGCCGCCGCCGAGGTGGCCGAGGGCGAGACGGTCGGCCTCGTGGTCGACGCCGCTCGCCGGGATGAGCTGCAGGAGCTGAACGACGTGCGGAAGGCGCTGGAAGACCTGCGCTGGCGCTACCTGGAGGGCCCCAGCGGCCGCGGCCGCTCGACCCTGGGGATCACAAACAGCACCGGCTGTTCGTCGGTCTGGGGCAGCACCTTCCCGTACAACCCCTACCCGTACCCGTGGGTGAACCACCTCTTCCAGGACGCCCCGTCGATCGCCATCGGCGTCTTCGAGGGACACATGCGCAAGATGGCCGACGCCTTCACGGCGGTACGCCGCGCCGAGCTGTACCTGGACGATGCTTACGACGCGGCCAAGCATGAGCCGTTCTTCGAGGCCTTCGACTGGCGGGAGTTCGACGACGACGAGTTTGCGCTTTGCCCGCCGATCCTCTCGATCGGCGGCGACGGCGCGATGTTTGACATCGGTTTCCAGAACCTCTCGCGGCTGCTCGCCTCCGGCAAGCCGATCCGCGTGATCATCCTCGACACGCAGGTGTACTCGAACACCGGCGGCCAGGCCTGCACCAGCGGCTTCATCGGCCAGGTGTCGGACATGGCGGCGTGGGGCGGGGCGCAGCACGGCAAGGAGGAGACGCGCAAGGAGATCGCGATGATCGCGATGGCGCACCGCGGCGCCTTCGTCATGCAGACGTCGCAGGCCCTGCCGTCGCACCTCATGGGCGGCATGCTGCAGGCGCTGCAGACGCGACGCCCGGCGGTGGTCAACATCTACACGCCGTGCCCGGTGGAGCACGGCCTGACGGACGACTGGGCGGCGCAGGCCTCGCGGCTCGCGCTCGAAAGCCGCGCCTTCCCGCACCTGGTGTACGACCCGGATGCCGGGAGCTCGTTCTCGGAGTGCCTCGATCTTGCCGGCAACCCGTCGGCGAACCAGGTCTGGCCCACGTACCAGCTCGAGGGGGTGGACGAGGACGGCGAGGAGTGTGAGCTCGACCTGCCTCTCACGGTCGCCGACTGGGCTGCGACCGAAGGCCGCTTCCGCCGGCATTTCCGCGAGTTGCCCGCCGCTGTCGCCGACGAGAGTCTGATGGCGTTCGCGGACTACGTCGCAGCGACGGCAGAGGAGCGCGAGGGCAGGACGCCGTTCATCTACACCATCGATGACGACCGCCTGCTGAAGCGGCTCCAGGTCTCCGACGAGATCGTCGACCTCGGCATCGATCGTGTGCTGCTCTGGTCGCAGCTGCGGCAGATGGCGGGGACGGAAGTCTCCGACGCCGCGCGTCGCCTCATCACCCGCGAGCTTGAGGCGCAGTTCCAGCAACAGGCCGAGGCGCTGAAGGCGGAGTACGAGCAGCGGCTGGCGCACCTCAAGGCGACCTACCCGCAGGTGATCGCCCGGCGGCTGGCCGAGGGCCTGCTCAGCGGCGACGGTGGCTCAGCGCTGAGCGTCGTGTTGGGCGGCAGCATCGGTTCTGAGGGCGGCGCGCTGACGTCGATTCCCCCGACGATCGGCAACGGTGCTCAAGCGGCCATCGTGGCGCCGGTCAACGTGCCCGCTGGGTCGAACGGGGCGTCGGCGATCGCGACCGCTCCGCCCGAGGAGACGGCGGCGACGGAGGAGGACGAGGCAGACGCTGCCTCGACCGGCGGGCCGACGATTGATACAGAACTCTGCACGACCTGCGATGAGTGCACGAACATCAACAACGACATGTTTTCCTACGACGAGAACAAGCAGGCCTACGTCAAGGACGTGAGCGCGGGCACCTTCAAGGAACTGGTGATGAGTGCGGAGCGTTGTACCGCGCTGATCATCCACCCCGGCGCACCGCACGACCCGACCGAGCCTGACCTGGAGAAGTGGATCGAGCGGGCGGCGCCCTTCAACTAGTCGCTGCAGTCGGAGCGCCTCGACCGCTTCGGCACTGGAGGCGACAAGGAGGCCGCGTGTTCGGTGTTCGGACGGCCGCGGTGACGGCTGTGGCGCTATTGCTCGCCGTCGCGCTCTTCCAGCTCGCGCTCGCCGCGGGCGTGCCCTGGGGCTCCGCGGCTTACGGGGGTGACGCCGCGGCCGCGGACGGTTCGCTCTCGGCCAGCCTGCGGGCCTCGAGCGGCGTCGCGGTCCTGATCCTCGGACTGGCGGCCTGGATCGTGCTGGCGAGGGGCGGCGTCGTGACGGCTGGCCGCCTCGACCGGCGATTGGTCCTCGCCCTGACCTGGGTGATCGTGGCGATGATGGCGCTCAACACGCTCGCCAACGCCACCTCGAGCAGCGATGTCGAGCGCTGGCTGATGGGGACGGTCGCGGTCGCGCTCGTCGCCCTCTGCGCGGTCGTCGTGCTGCACGGGGGCGAGTCCGCCGAGTAGGTCCAGGAACCGGCATCCTCTCCGACGATGGCGCAGCGCCACCGTCCAACGGCTCTCGGCCCTGCCGCCTGCAGGCGGTAGGCTGTCGCTCTGGACGAACGCAGGAGCCGCTGGCCGTGAGGGGTGACGAGGATGGACGTGAAGCCGCCTGAAGACGTGGGGCTGTTCGAGGCCCTCTACTCGACGCGGGCGCTGCGGCGCTTCAAGCCCGACCCGGTGGATGACGAGACGCTGTTCCAGGTGATCGACGCTGCCATCCGCGCGCCTGCGGGCAGCAACATGCAGGTCTGGCACTTTCTGGTCGTGCGCGACGAGGAGAAGCGGCGGCAGATTGGCGAGGCCTACTGGGAGACGTGGTCGACCTACGGCAAGCAGTACGTCGATGACCCGACCGAGATCGACAAGCTGCCGAGGCAGATGGAGCTGGTCGTGCGCTCCACGGACGACCTCGCGCGCAACATCGCGCAGGTGCCGGTACATCTCTTCATCTGCGGGCCGGACGGCGCGGGCGGCACGGTCTACCCGGCCGTCCAGAACGCCCTGCTCGCCTGTCGCGGGCTGGGCCTGGGCTCGGTCGTGACCTCGTTCCACCGCGGCCACATGGACAAGCTCGGCCCGCTGCTCGGACTACCCGATGGCCAGACGGCGCACGCACTGCTGCCGATCGGCTGGCCCAGCGACCGCATCGGTCCCGTCGGGCGCCGGCCCGTGCACAAGGTGACGAGCATCGATGGCTGGGGCGAGCCGTGGCAGTACGCGCTCGACCAGCCGGAGCAGGGTTTGCGCTCACGCTGGACGGGAGAGTAGCCGCACGCCGCCCGCGCCCGGCTGGAAGGCTACCGGCCCGTGAAGCGAGGCTCGCGCTTCTCGCCGAAGGAGCGCACGCCCTCGATGCGGTCCTCGGAGAGCGTGACCAGCGGCAGCACCGCTCCGGATAGTTCGAGCGCGCTCTCGTAGTCGAGGTTCGCCGTGCGGTAGGCCATGATCTTGCCGACCTTCTGGCCGATCGGCGGCCCGGCCTCGACCTCGAGCGCAAAGTCCATCAGGCGCTCGTCGAACTGCTCCGGCGGCACGATGTAGTTGGTGACCCCGGCGGCGTGCGCTTCCTCGGCGTCCATGAAGCGGCCGGTCATCATCAGCTCCATCGCCTTGCGCCAGCCGATGATCCTGGGGATCGCCCAGAAGCCGCCGAGGTCCGGGTACAGCCCCCGCTTGACGTAGGCCACCTGGTAGATGGCCGCCGTGGAACCGACGGCGAGGTCGCTCAGGCAGGCCATGTCGAAGCCCGCTCCGACGCAGGGGCCGTTGATGCCGGCGATCACGGGGATGTCCAGCCGCCGCAGCGCGGCGAACGTCTTCGTCTCGTTGCGGAAGTTGAGGCGCTCGCCCTCCGCGTCGGGGCCGGTGCTGGAGGGCGTCGGGGCGTCGTCATCATCGTCCCGCGCCGCTCCGCGGTGGTCCATGCCGGAGCAGAAGCCGCGCCCCTCGCCGGTGATCACGACGCATCGTGCAGTACGGTCAACGTGCACACGGTCGAAGAGGTCGAGCATCTCCGCGAGCATCGGGAAGGTGAGTGCGTTGAGCCGGTCCGGGCGATTGAGCGTGAGCCAGACGATACCGTCCTGCTCGCCGCGTCGCTCTTCCTTGATGAACTCGTAATCCATGGCGTCTGCTCGCATCTCTCGCCTTCGCGTCGCGTTTCGTTCGTGGCCGCCGGCGGCCCCGCGCATCCTACAGGACGGCGAGACCGCGCCCCCGACGGACGCGCGAGGCCGGGCTGTGCCGCGTTGAGGCAGGCGGGGACCCAGGACCTTCGTCACTGGGCTGCCCGCACGCACGGCGCGTATGACTGCCGCGACGATGGCGGGCAGCGGTTCGGCGTGACCGGCTTCATGCAACACTTCAGCGATCGGTCGGGACGAGCATCCACGGGACATGCATCCAGAGAGCGAGGCGATCATGACGCCGGCAGCCCACGTGTCGTACCCCGCGGACGGAGTGGGACTCGTCCTGCTCGACGATCCGCCGAAAAACTTCGGGTCGCCGGAGCTGTACGAGAAGGTCTACGAGGCCGTGATCGCCATCAAAGAAGCGGGCAGCCGCGTCGTGGTGATCGCCTCGGATGTCCCTGGCTACTTCATCGCGCACTACTCGCTACGGCAGCTGGTCGACACCTTCGGGGGAGGGGGGCCGCCGGCGAACCAGGCCAATCAGCTGAGACGGCCGGACCTGCAGGTGGAGCTGGAACGCGGCCCGATGATCTCGATCGCCGCGAACAACGGCCAGGCCTGGGGCGGGGGCTCGGAGTTCTCCTGGTCCTGCAACCTGCGCATCGCCGCCGAGAGCGCGACTTACGGGCAGCCAGAGGTGGCGCTGGGCATCATCCCCGGTGGCGGCGGCACGACGCGGCTGGCGCGGTTGGTCGGCATGACGAAGTGCATGGAGATGATCGTGGACGGCCACCCGATCAGCGCGCAGGAGGCGCTGCGGGTCGGGGCGATCAACAAGGTCGTGCCGGACGACCGGCTGCGAGAGGAAGCGATCGCGTGGGCGGCGGGGATAGCCCGCTGGCCGGGCTTCGCGCTGGAAGCCTGCAAGCGCAGCATGCTCGAGGGCATCGACATGCCGCTGCTGGACGCGCGCCGCAACGAGCAGACGGTCTTCCGCGAGACCGCGGTACAGGACGAAGCGATACGGATCATGAGCGAGGCGCAGGCGAAGTACGAATCGGGCGCGGACTCGTACGAGGCGATCGGCCTCGACCGCGAGCGGGCGTAGTGAGCAGCCATCGACGCGTCGTCACCGGGCACGACGGCCGTGGTCGTTCGGTCGTCGCCAGCGACGGGCCGCCCGGGAACGAGCGCGGCAGTCTCTTCGAGCTGTGGGCGACGAACGCGATGCCGGCGGACAACGTCGACCCGACCGACGCGGCCGCGGCGCGCGACGTCATCCTTCAGCCAGATTCGAACGGCACGATCTTTCGCTTCTTCGAGGTGGCGCCGGAGGGCCAGCTTCCCGGCGTCGAGGATCGGCGGAGGCGGTGGGAGTCTCAGCTGGCGGCGATGTCGGCGGACGAACGTGCTGCGGCCACCGCGCAGCGCCCGGACGTCTCCCGCCACCCGGCGATGCACCGCACCGCCACGGTCGATTACGTCGTGCTGCTGCGAGGCGAGGTGACGATGTTGCTAGACGAGGGCGAGGTGGAGCTGAAGCCCTTCGATGTCGTCGTGCAGCGCGGTACGAACCACGGCTGGATCAACCACGGGGATGAGACGGCGCTGCTGGCCGGCGTGCTGGTAGACGCCGTGCCGGCGGGGTCAGGGAGTTAGATCACCCATCGCGAGTACGCGGTCGCTTGCCAGCCCGAGTAAGGTGCGAGCAACAGCGAGCGCGGTTCGGCATGGAAGGTAAGGTTGAATATGGCTACAGAGGTGATTCGCGCGCACGTGATCGCCGGTGGGTTTCCGCCGGGTGCGG
>JASLOV010000033.1 GCA_030745285.1 Dehalococcoidia bacterium
CGCGGGCGCCCCGTGGACCGGGACAAGAGCCTGCTGGATGACGTCATCGAGCGGCTGGTCACCGCAGACGCGAAGCTGGCCGACTTTGTGGCGTCGGGCACGATTGGCGACGTCTATCGCGAGCTGCGTGACAAGGGAGAAGCTGCGAAGGTCGCGAAGGCGATCCGCGACGAGGTAAAGGGCACGGCGGTTGTCGACGAGACCGTCGACCTGGACGACGACGATGATGATGCCATCGTCGAGGAGACCGGCAAGGAGACCGGCAAGACGCGCAAGGTCGTGCGCGTGGAGTCGGCAGCGCGAGATGTCACCGCGACCGTGCCGGTGGAGGCGCTGAACGTGGCGTGAGCGGCATTACGCTGAATATCTCGCCGATCAGCGATGTCGAGACACTCGCCGCTAGCGTGCCGTTGCCGGCGAGCAGCCGGGATCTCTCCGACATCGCTCACGCAATTCGATGACGACCTGACCTTCAGCGTCCAGGTCGACCCCGCGACCGTCGACCTGCGGGCGATCGAGGTCGTCTTCTTCGACGACGACCTCGGGGTGTGGGTACCGGTCGCCGCGACGGTGAGCCCGAGCGGGCTCGTCGAGTGATCGACGGACCACCTCACGCTTTTCGCGCTGCTGCGCTTCACGACGATGACGCATTTGCTGACCGGCGGACTCAATCCGATCACCTTCACGGGCGCCTCAGGCACGACTCCGCAGGCGATCGCCGCCGCTATCGGAGCGCCCCTGGAGAACCTGCTGACATTCGACGGCTCGACGCAAACGTTCCGCGGCTTCGTGCCGGGCGCGCCCTCGATCTTCAACACGCTCGATCAGCTAACGCAGCGCGGGGCGCTCTTCCTGCGTGTCGCGGAAGGCGAGGTCGTGGAGTGGGTCGACACCGACATCGTGGTGAGCGACAACGGCGAGCGTTCCGTGCCGCTGATACCGGGCCTGAACGCGGTCGGCTTCACCGGCGACGACGGGGCGCCGATCGCCGAACTGCTGAGCGACGCCGGCGCCGGCGTGATCTCAGCGTCGCACTTCGACACCTCGCTTCAGCAGTGGCTGACGTTCGTGCCCGGTGCGCCGGTCTTCGCGAACACGCTGCGTGTCCTCGACCGGCTGGACGTCGTCTTCGTCAGGTACTCTGGGCCATCGGTGATGTGGATGCTCCCGGAGGCGGCGGCACCCTAGACGGGGCCGGAGGCGAACCAGTGCATGACTTCAACGACCGGGTGGCGGTGGTGACCGGCGCGGCCAGCGGCATGGGACGCGCCTTCGCGGAGCGCTTCGCCCGCGAAGGGATGCGCGTCGTCCTCGCAGACATCGAGGAAGACGCGCTCGAGGCGACCGTCCAGCAGTTCAAGCAGCAGGAATTCCGCGCTATCGGCGTCGTCACCGACGTCGCGAAGGCGGAGTCGGTCGAGGCGCTGGCGCAGCGCACGATCGATGAGTACGGTGCGGTACACATCGTCTGCAACAACGCCGGAGTCGCGGCCGGCGGCGCGCGCCCGGACGGTCAGCCGGTGCCGCTCTGGGAGCAGCCGCTCAGCGACTGGGAGTGGACGCTGAACGTCAACCTCTGGGGGGTCGTGCACGGCATCCGCACCTTCATGCCGATCATGATCGACCAGGACGACGAGGGGCACATCGTCAACACCGCCTCGACGGCCGGGCTGACGACGGGGCCGGGGCTCGCCATCTACGGCGTGACGAAGCACAGCGTCGTGCGCATGACGGAGGCGCTGTACTACCAGCTCGAAGCGCTCGACTCGAAGCTCAAGGTCTCCGTGCTGTGCCCGGGCGGCGTGCGGACGCGTATCGCCGCCTCCGGACGCAACCGCCACGACGAGCTCCTCGAGGGGGATGCGCGCCCCAGCGCCGACGAGGTCGATGAGCGCACGCAGTCGTGGGCGGAGCGCATCGGCGAGTCGGGCATGGACCCGGAGGAGGTCGCCGACCGGGTCTTCGACGCCGTCCGCGACGAACAGCTCTACATCCTCACGCACGACAGCGTCGACGAGGGCATCCGCGAGCGTATGGAGAACATCCTGGCGCGTCGCAACCCGGAGCCTCGGCCGTTCGGCGACGTGGCCGGCGGAGCCGCTTGCGGTTAGACCCCGCCAGAGTGGCCGTGGCTAGTCGACGAGGGCCGCGATCACGCTCTCCACAACCGTCTCGGCGCGCTCACGCATCTCGTCGTCGGTCGCATCCTGGATCGGATGCGGGACGAAGACGCGGTTGACCGCCGGCATGCCGAGCGCCGCGGACTGGGCCTCGGCTGCTTCGACGAACTCAGACGAGGCGATGAAGACCGATGGAATGTGCTGGATTTCGAACCAGACCGTGTCGTGCACACTGCACGTTGTGCAGCTGCCTCAGTCGGCGAGGGCTTCGATGACGAAGCCGCACTCCTCTGCGATCTGCCGCCGGAGGTCATCCGGCGCGGGCTTGGCGAAGGTCGGCTTGCGGTAGCGCTTGAGCTCAACGTTTGGCAGCCGCTCCCCGAGCAGTTCTTCCATGCGGTCGAGCAGGACGTTGCCGCGGGGCTTGCTGATGTCCAGCAGGCCAACGGTGCCGGTGATGTGCTCCGGCCGCTGCACCGGCTCGCGATTGACCGGGACGCGTTCGTCCGTCGGGTCCAGGATTGTGGTCATCAGACCTCCTCGATCTTGTGGCTAACGGGGATCGAACCGATCGGGCCGCGGGCCCAGCCTGCGAAGACGGCCGAGAACTTCCCGGCGTCCGATCCCGCCACCACGATATGAATGTTATCCGTCGAGCGGAATTTCGGCACCTGCTGCGCCAGTTCCGCCTCGTTCGGCCCGCCGGCGCCGAACCGCGCGGGCGGAATGCCGGCGCCCGAGTCCTCGTCCTGCAGGATCTCGCGCAGCGGCCGCGTCGTGACCTGCTGGATGCGCTCGCGGAGCTGCTGCTTCGACCAGCCCTCGCGCTGGATGGTGTCGAGGTGTTCCGGGCAGAGTACGAGCACGGTGTCGCCGGTCGGGCTCTTGGGATGCCCAACCGCGCCCATCGCCAGCCCGATGCTACCGGCGATCGCCCGGGCGGTGAGCGAGTGCGAATCGATGATCACGTGCGGCCCGCCCACGAGCGCAAAGACCGTGACGACGCTGTCGTAGGCGTCGAAGCCGCGTTCGACGTGCATCGGCTCCCACGGGCTGCGCTCCTCGCGTTCCGGGAAGCACATCGTGAACTTCGCCGGCGAGCCGTGAGTGGAGCGCTCCGTGCCGCCGGGGCGGGCGCCGCCGTCATTGCGCTGCACGAGGCGCAGC
>JASLOV010000034.1 GCA_030745285.1 Dehalococcoidia bacterium
GTGGTGGACCGGTTCGAGGAAGCGGACAAGCGGGGTGTCATCCGGTTGTACTGCTCGATCCTGGTCGAGCAGGCGTCTCAGAAGCCGATCATCATCGGCCGCGGCGGTTCGATGATCAAGCGGATCGGCACCGAAGCCAGGCTGGATCTGGAGCGGTTCTTCGACGCGCGGGTCTATCTGGATCTGCACGTGAAGGTGCGGGCCGAGTGGCGCGAGGACGACCGGCTGCTGGACGACCTCGGCATGGGTCGACGGTAGCGGTCCGGGGTGCAACTGCCGCTGCATTCGACCGCCGATGCATCCCGCCCGGCGTCGTGACTCATCGGTCACATACTCCCGGCATGTTCCCTCTTCGCGCCTAGCCGGGCGGGCGCCTCGACGTTCTCGGTGCGACGCTGCAGTTGCACCCCGGACCGCAAGCGGCTTCTGTGGTATCTTTAGTGGTTGCCGATCGCACCATGAACGACGACAGTCACCCATCGGACCGTAGACCCACTGCCGCGAGAGTGGACCATGCCTGCCCAGCGCCGAATCGATCTGGTGCTCGAGTCAGTCAAGCGACTGCAGCGGATTGGTGCGGACGCTAACCTCCTCAACCTCCTTCAGAAGCAGCACCCCGCCGACCTCGCCCAGATCTTTGGTGAACTGACGGAGCGCGACCGCCGCGACGCCTTCGCGTTGCTGGTGGAGCGCTACAGCCGCCTCGCGATGGAGGCGATCAGCGAGCTGGAGCCGGAAGACGGCGCCGCCATGCTGGGCGATCGGTCGGCCGAGGAGCTGGCGCCGCTGCTGCAGGAACTCCCGAGCGACGACGCCGCGGCGTTGATCGAGCATCTGCCTGACGAGGTGTCGGCCCAGGTCCTCGAATTGCTGGAACGGCGTGAGGCCGGCGACGTGCAGAACCTGCTCGAGTACGCGGAGCAGACTGCCGGCCGCATCATGAACCCGCACGTCTTCGCGCTGTCGGAGGATCTGACGGTGGGGGAGGCGATCGCCGCGCTGCAGACCTCTCGCGACGTCGAGATGGTCTTCTACGTCTATGTCGTCGACGTGCGCCGGCATCTGGTCGGGGTGGTCTCACTCCGCCGGTTGCTGCTGGTGTCGACCGAGACGCCCCTCAAGCGGATCATGACGACCGACATCATGAGCGCGCGCGTTGACACCGACCAGGAGGAAGTCGCGCGCGTCGTGGCGTCGTACAACCTGCTGGCGATGCCTGTCGTCGATGAGGAGCACAAGCTCGTCGGAATCATCACGGTCGACGATGTGATCGACGTCATCAAGGACGAGGCGACCGAGGATATCTATCGGCTGGCCGGCATGGCGGGTGACGAGCACGTGTCGACCCCAGCGAAGGAAGCGTTGCGTAAGCGCCTGCCCTGGCTGGGCGTCAACCTGGCGACGGCCGTCATGGCGGCGATGGTCGTGGCGCTCTTCCAGGAGACGATCAGCCAGGTCGTCGCCCTGGCGGTGTTCATGCCGGTGGTGGCGGGCATGGGCGGCAACGCGGCCACCCAGACCCTGACGGTCACCGTGCGCGGGATCGCACTCGGCGAGTTGACCTGGGGCAATTCTCGCAAGGCGCTGGTGAAGGAGATGCTCATCGGGCTGGGCAACGGGCTCGTGCTGGGCCTGGTCGCGGCGGGGGTCGCCTGGGCGATGCAGGGCGACCCGATTCTCGGGATGATTCTCGGTCTGGCCATGGTCCTGAACATGCTCGTGGCAGCGACGGCCGGCACGCTGATTCCGATCGTCCTGCGGGCGCTGAACGTCGATCCGGCGCTGGCCTCGTCGGTCTTCATCACGACCCTGACCGATGTGTTCGGTTTCCTGTCGTTTCTCGGGCTGGCCACGGTGTTCCTGAGCTATCTCAGCTAGCGGGTGGTGGCGCACGCGCCGACGGCATCGAGACGCACCGACGCCATGGGCTGCCGGCGACCGCTGGGGACTGCTAGAATACGGCGCGTCGGGAGCGGTCGGTCGACCAGGCCTGCCGGCTGCTCGGCGACTGGTCATGCCGCAGTTCACGTCGGAGGCGCTCGTGCTACGCACCTACCGGTTGGGCGAAGCCGACCGGATCGTGGTCTTCCTGACGAGCGATCGCGGCAAGAAGCGGGGCGTGGCCAAGGGGGCCCGGCGGACGCGGTCCCGGTTCGTCGGCGCGCTCGAGCCCTTGACGCACGTGCACGTGTCCTATTACGAGCGGGAAAACCGGGACCTCGTGCGCGTCAGCGATGTCGAAATGTTGCGGTCACCGTGGTCGGCCCTGGATCCGGACGCTCTGACCTATGTCGGGTACTTCGCCGAGCTGATCGACGAGTGGGCGCCGGAAGCGGATCCGAATGAGCGCCTGTATCGGTTGGGGGCTTCGGTGATGGAGGCGTTGGCCGGCGGCACGCCGACGGAGCGATTGGCGAGGTACTTCGAGTACTGGCTCCTCCGGCTGCAAGGCGTGTATCCGTCGGTGCTCGCCTGTCATGGGTGCGGGGCGGACCTGCAAGTCGATGGCGCGCGGCTGTCTCCCCGGGGCGCCCTGTTTCTCTGCCCCGGGTGCCGGGGCGCGTCGCAGGGCCTGGCGTTGTCGCCGGCATCGATCGCGTTCCTGCGCGAAGCGGCCCGCGCGCGGCCGTCGAGCCTGGGCGAGTTGTCGTGGTCAGTTCGGGTGGGGCGTGAACTCGAGGCCGCCCACCACGTGTTGATTGCGACCCACCTCGAGAAGGAACTGAAGTCGGTGCGCGTCCTGAAGGAGCTGCGGCACTGACGGCCGCGAGGCGGCACTCCGACGTTCGATACGGCCATCCGTGACTCTCCAAGACCTGATCGCCACGTTGTCCGGCTACTGGGCGTCCCGCGGCTGCCTGATCCATCAGCCGCTCGACCTCGAGATCGGCGCGGGCACGATGCATCCCGAGACGTTTCTGCGGGTGCTCGGCCCGTCGCCGTGGCGGGTGGCCTACGTGCAGCCCTCGCGGCGGCCGGCGGATGGCCGCTTCGGCGAGAACCCGAACCGGCTGTTCAAGCACCACCAGTTCCAGGTGATCCTCAAGCCCGCGCCCGACCGCTCTCAGCAGCTGTATCTCGAGAGCCTCGAAGCGTGCGGGATCGATTGCGGCGCCCACGACGTCCGGTTCGAGGAGGACAACTGGGAGTCGCCGACGCTGGGGGCCTGGGGGATCGGCTGGCAGGTCATGCTCGACGGCCAGGAGATCACGCAGTTTACTTACTTTCAGCAGGCAGGCGGGCAAGTGCTGTCGCCGATCTCCACCGAGATCACGTACGGCCTCGAACGGATCGCCATGCTGTTGCAGCGCGTCGACAACGTCTTCGACCTCGAGTGGGCGCCGGGCGTGAAGTACGGCGCGGTGAGGCAGCAGGAGGAAGTCGAACAGTCGAAGTACGTGTTCGGGCAGGTCGATCTGGCGCCCATCGAGTTCGCGAAGTTCCACCGCGACCTGTTCGATCGGTATCACGCGTTCGCGACGATGCTGCTCGACTCGCGCCTCGTGCTCCCCGCGCTGGACTATTGCCTCAAGTGCTCGCACGTGTTCAACGTGCTCGACGCGAGCAGCGGGGTGGGCGTGACCGAGCGGACGGCCTACATTCTTCGGGTGCGCCAGCTCGCCGTCGCGATCGCGCGCGCCTACACTGGAGCGGCGGCGGAGGACGTGGATGAGTAGAGGCAGGCCAGTGGCGACAGGGGCCGCGCGGTGAGCGGTGAGCTGCTGATCGAGATCGGCTGCGAGGAGATGCCCGCGAGTTGGCTGCCTCGGCTGACGCGAGACCTCGCGCGGCAGTTGCAGCAGCGGCTCACTGAGGGGCGAGTCGTGGCCTCGGCGCCGAGCGCGTGCAGTACGCCCCGACGCCTCGTCGTCGCGGTGGCAGGCGTCGCCGAGCGCCAGGAAGCCCTCGAGGAACTCGTCACCGGGCCGCCCGTGTCGGCGGGCTACACACCCGACGGGACTCCGACCAAGGCCGCGGCGGGATTCGCGCGGAAGCACGGCGTCGAGGTCTCCGCGCTTGTCGAGGTCGACACACCGAAGGGGCGCTACCTCGCGCACCAGCGCCACCAGGCCGGGCTGCCGACGATCGAGGTGCTGCCCGCGGTGCTAGCCGCCACCCTGCGCGACCTCGCGTTTCCGAAGCAGATGCAGTGGGATGCGCAGCTCGACGACGGCAAGGGCGAGTTGCCGTTCGGTCGGCCGATCCGATGGCTCGTGTTCCTGCTCGATGGCCAGATCGTCCCATTCACGATCGGTCGGACGTCCGCGGCGGAGGGCGCCGACGTGGCGGTCGTCGAAGCGTCCAACGTGACCTTCGGGCATCGCTTTCTCGGGTCGGACCCAGGCGAGCCGGTGACGGTGCACTCGATTGCGGACCATCGCGCGGCGCTCGCCGAACGCTACGTCGTGCTGGAACGCGACGCGCGTCTCGAGCAGATCCGGACCGCGCTCGTCGCGCTGGCCGAGGAGCACGGCGGTGCGGTGGATCTCGCGTCGCCGACGCTGGCGGCGCTGGTCGAGGAAGTGCCCGACCTGGTCGAGTATCCGATGGTCGTGGCCGGCGGGTTCGACGAAGCGTTTCTCGAACTGCCCGGCGAGGTGCTGGCCACGACGATGATCCACCACCAGCACTTCTTCCCCGTGGCAGCCCGCCAGAACGGGCTGGCGCCCACATTTCTCGCCGTGACGAACACGGCGCCCGAGAACGCGGAGCGCGTCTCGCGAAACGCCGAGCGCGTGCTGGCCGCGCGCCTGCGCGACGCGAGGTTCTTCTGGGAGGCCGATCGCAAGGTGCCGCTCGAGTCTCGGTTCGAGCGCCTGGCGACGGTGCTGTTCCACAAGCGCTTGGGCAGCTATCGCGAGAAATCGGACCGGATGGAGGAGCTGGTCGGCTGGATTGCCCGCGACGTTCTCGATCGCGACGACGCGCGGGCGGACGCGCGGTCGGCGGCGCGTCTGGCCAAGGCCGATCTGGCCACCGAGATGGTCGGGGAGTTCGCCGAACTGCAGGGCGTGATGGGTGGGATCTATGCGCGCGAGCAGCAGTTGCCAGAGCCGGTCTGGCAGGCGATCTACCATCACTACCTGCCCGTGAGCCCGGAGCCGACGGCCGCTCCGGCCAAGGCGGATCTGGGTGCCGGCGCGGTCACCTGGGCCGCGGTCGCGCTGGCCGACAAACTGGATACGATCGTCGGCTTGTTCCGTGCGGGCGAACGTCCGACCGGTTCGCGCGACCCATTCGGGCTGCGCCGCCAGGCGCACGGTGTCTTCAAGGTCCTCATCGACTTGCCGGAGCTGACCGGGCTTTCATCCCGCCCCAGCCTCGGCGCTCTCCTCTCGGCGGCTGACAAGCCTTTCAAGACCGAGGATCCAGAGAAGGAGATCGAGGTCGGTGCCGAGTTGCTTGGCTTCATGCTCGAACGGCTGCAGTACGTGCTCGAGCAACGAGGTCACGACATTCGCAACGTTCGAGCCGTCGTCGGCGCCATGGGGACGAACGTGATTCCGCTGGACGCGCTGCGAAAGCTCGAGGTCCTACCGGAGTTCACGGAGTCCGCCGAGTTCAGGCAGCTCGCCGTGGCATTCAAGCGCGTGAGGAACATCGCGCGTGAGCTCCCGGTCGAGGAGTTTGAATCGGCGGAGGCCACCGGTGGTGAGCTGGGCCTGTCCTTGCAGGAGCCGGCGGAGAAGGAGCTGCTGAAGGAGATCGAGACCCGTCAGCCCGTATTCGACGCGGCTCTCGCCACCGGCAAGGATTTTCGTCGGGGCTTCGCTGAGGCGGCGAAGTTCGGCCCCGCCGTCGATCGGTTCTTTACGGACGTCTTCGTCATGGTGGATGATCCGGTCGTCCGAACCGCTAGGCTCAGGCTGATGAAGCGGTTGGAGCGTGTGATTCTGCAACTGGGGGACATTTCGGAGATCGTCGCGGACGCGGAGGGGTGAGCCGTCGGTCGCGACAGACGCAGGGGCTAGAACAGTCGATGGCGAAGAAGACCAGGAAGCGTTCGGGCACACGGGGCCGAGGCCGGGGGGCCGGCACTCGGACCGGCGCACCGGCCACGCGCCGGGCGAAGGCGAAGGGACCGCGAGGGAAGAAGCACGTTTACTTCTTCGGCGGTGGCAAGGCCGAGGGCCATCGCGAGCTGAAGGACGTGCTAGGCGGCAAGGGCGCCGGGCTCGCGGAGATGACCAACGCCGGCCTGCCGGTACCACCGGGGTTCACGATTTCCACCAACGTCTGCGGCGTGTACTACGCTCGGGGCGGGAAGGTTCCCGGGACGGTCGACCGCGAGATGATGCAGCACCTCGCGCGGCTCGAGCGTGTCGCCGGCGCGCAACTCGGCTCGAGCGACGACCCCCTGCTGGTGTCCGTCCGCTCCGGCGCGAAGTTCTCGATGCCCGGCATGATGGACACCATCCTGAATCTGGGATTGAACGACGAGGCGGTCGAGGGCCTGAAACGCCGGACGAAGAACGGCCGCTTCGCCGCCGACAGCTATCGCCGGTTCATCCAGATGTTCGGCAACGTCGTCCTCGACATCCCCAAGGATGCCTTCGACGCCGTCTTCGACCGCGTCAAGCAAGAGAAGCGCGTCCGTCAGGACACGGCGCTCTCCGAGAAGGCGCTGCGAACGATCGTCGACCGCTACAAGCGACTGGTGAAGCGGAAGACCGGCCGGGCGTTCCCGCAGGATCCGCACGAGCAGCTGCGGATGGCCCGCGACGCGGTGTTCCGCTCGTGGCATAACCCGCGGGCGACCGAGTACCGTCGCATCTACGACATCCCAGAGGACATCGGCACGGCCGTCAACGTGCAGCAGATGGTCTTCGGGAACACCGGCAATCGATCGGCCACCGGCGTCGGGTTCACGCGCAACCCGGCGACCGGTAGGAAGGAGTTCTACGGTGAGTTTCTGATCAACGCGCAGGGCGAGGATGTCGTCGCGGGCATCCGGACGCCGCAGCCGATCGCCGAGCTGCGGCGGGTGCTGCCGCGCGCCTACTCGCAACTCCGCGCGATCACCACGCGGCTCGAACGGCACTACCGCGATGTGCAGGACTTCGAGTTCACCATCCAGGATGAGCAGCTCTTCATGCTGCAGACCCGGAGCGGCAAGCGGACCGGCCACGCGGCGGTCGTGATTGCGACCGATCTGGTTGCCGAGAAGCGGATCTCGTCGAAAGAGGCGATCGGGATTGTCGATCCGGAGTCGCTGACGCAGCTGCTGGCGCCGGTCTTCGATCCCAAGGCCTGGGCCGCGCTGCCGGTGGCCACGCGCGGGCTCCCGGCCTCGCCAGGCGCGGCCTCGGGTGAGGTCGTGTTCACGGCCGACGACGCGGTGGCACACGCCCGCGAGGGCCGGCCGGCGCTACTGGTGCGCAAGGAAACGGTGCCCGACGACATCCACGGGATGTACGCGGCGCAGGGCGTGCTGACGGCGACCGGCGGGATGACCTCGCACGCGGCCGTCGTCGGGCGGCAGATGGGGAAGCCGTCGGTCGTCGGGGCCGACGAGCTGGAGATCGACGAGTCGAAGGGGCGTCTTCGGATCGGTCGGCACGACCTGCGCGAGGGTGACTACCTGTCGTTCGATGGTCTGCTCGGCGAGGTGAAGATCGGCCAGGTCGCGACGAAGCCGAGCGAGATTCTCCAGGTGCTTGCGGGCAAGCTCAAGGCGAAGCGGTCCGACATCTATCAGCGGTTCGAGAAGCTCCTCGGCTGGGCCGACAGACACCGGCGGCTGGGGGTCAGGGCCAACGCCGACCAGCCCGACCAGGCCGAGATCGCTCGGGCGTTCGGCGCGGAGGGCATCGGCCTGTGTCGAACGGAGCACATGTTCTTTGGCGAGGGGCGGATTCCGATCGTCCAGCGGATGATCATGGCCGAGACCGAGCGAAGCCGCCGCGCCGCGCTGAAGGCGCTGTTGCCGTTCCAGCGCGACGACTTCTACGGCGTCTTCAAGGCGATGAAGGGGCTGCCGGTCACGATCCGGCTGATCGACCCGCCGTTGCACGAGTTCCTGCCGAAGCGCGAGGAACTGATGGTCGAGCTGGCCGTGGCCGAGGCGCGGGGCGAGAAGGGGAAAGCAGTCGAGGCCACGCGCAAGGTCCTGCGACGCGTCGAGCAACTCCACGAGTTCAATCCGATGCTCGGCCACCGCGGCGTCCGCCTCGGCATCACGTATCCCGAGATCACCGAGATGCAGACCCGGGCGATCATCCAGGCGGCGTGCCGCGTCGCCGCCGAGGGCGATGAGGTGATTCCGGAGATCATGATTCCGCTGGTCGGGGATGTCAGGGAACTTCGCGACCAGAAGGCCATCGTGGATCGCGTGGCCGAGGAGACGATGGCGAAGGAGGGCCAGCGCGTGCGGTATCTCGTCGGCACGATGATCGAGGTGCCCCGCGGCGCCATCGTCGCCGGCGAGATCGCCGCCGAGGCCGAGTTCTTCTCCTTCGGCACGAACGATCTGACCCAGATGGGGTACGGCTTCTCGCGCGACGACGCCGGCCGCTTCCTGCGTGTCTATCAGGACCGCAAACTCATCGAACGCGATCCGTTCCAGTCGATCGACACGGTGGGTGTCGGCGAGCTGGTCCGGATCGGCGTCGAGCGCGGCCGGCGGGCTCGTCCGGGTCTGAAGCTCGGCATCTGCGGGGAGCACGGCGGCGACGCCGCCTCGGTGCACTTCTTCGCGGAGGTCGGCCTCGACTACGTGAGCGCGTCGCCCTACCGCATCCCGGTCGCGCGGCTGGCCGCGGCCCAGGCCGCGCTCGGCAAGGCCTGAGGCGCCGGGCGGTTCGATCCGGCGGCTGTCATCCGTCACCCTGCCATGGCGAGAATCAACCGCCTGTCGACCGAGCTGGCCAATCAGATCGCCGCGGGTGAGGTCGTCGAGCGCCCGGCCTCGGCGGTGAAGGAGCTCGTCGAGAACGCCCTGGATGCCGGCGCCAAGCGCATCGCCATCACGACCGAGCTGGGCGGCAAGAAGCTCATTCGTGTCGAGGACGACGGCGAGGGGATGACGGCTGACGACGCCGTC
>JASLOV010000035.1 GCA_030745285.1 Dehalococcoidia bacterium
CCACCTGCCAAGGATACCCGCAAAGTGCCTCAGTGGCTCGTCCGATCCGGCACGGGCGGGCGACGCCGCCAGATGTCAGGCTCGCGGCACGCCATCTCCGGACCGCTGGCGGCCCCGGCGCGTGTGCGCGTTATGATTCCGCCGGTGCCGCTGATGGCGTCACAGAGAGACCCTGTCCGATGAGGGATGCCCAATGACTGACCGCGACGCCGCCGACGGAACAGGACCGCTCTCCGGCGTCCGCGTGCTCGACCTGATCGACGGCATGGGGGTGTACGGCCCGCGGCTGCTGACGATGCTGGGCGCGGACGTCGTGAAGGTCGAGCCGCCGGGCGGCAGCAGCCATCGGCAGCGGGCGCCGCTCTACCGCGCGCAGTCAGCGGCCGGGGCCGCAGCCGGGAGCGCCGCTGTCGAGCAGCCCAGTCTCTACTTCCTGCACTACAACGCCGGCAAACGCGGCGTCACGCTCGACGGCGCCACGTCGCGCGGACGCGAGCTGATCGCGCGGCTGCTCGATGACGTCGATGTGGTGTTCGACAACGGCCACCTCGCGCGCTGGGGTTTCGACCTCCAGCAGCTGGCGGCCGGCTCTCGCCTCGTCGTTGTCTCGGTCACGCCGTTCGGGCTTGAGGGCGAGCGCAGCGACTGGCAGGGCGGCGACCTGGTGTGCCAGGCGATGGGCGGCGTGATGCAGATCTACGGTCATCGCAATGAGCGCCCGGCGCGGCTCGGGCCGGAGCAGGGCTCGGAGATGAGCGGGCTGGCGGCGGCCCTCGGTGCGTTGATCGCCGTCTTCGGAGCAGGCCGCAACGGCGAGGGCGAGCTGCTGGACATCGCCGTCGAGCGCGTCTGCGCGCTGCCGACCCTGCAGATGGGCAATGCCTCGCTCTTCCACCAGTTCGGGTTCCGCCGTGAGCGCGTCGGCCCCGGCGAGGACATGCCGAGCGGGCTCTACCGGGCGCGCGACGGCTGGATGACGATCGGGGCGTTCCGCGTCCGTGCGGACGCGATGGTCGAGGCGATGCAGGCGCTGGGCGCGGGTGACGAACTGACGGAACTGCGCGCCCGCCTGTCCGGTCTGAGCTTCGTGGACAGCGACGAACTCGACGATGCGCTGGCCCGCGCCGTGGCCACACTGCCGCGATTGGAGCTGATGGACGCGATCCAGGATCGCGGCATCCACGCCTTACCGGTGACCGACTCCGAGCAACTGGTCGATGACCCCTTCCTCCAGCAGCGCGGCTTTTTCGTCGATATCGAGGAGCCCTCGCTGGGGGTGACGTTCGCCGACATGGCGCCGCCGATGCGGTTCGGCGCGTCCCCGGCTCGCATCGGCAGGCGGCCGCCGCTGCTCGGCGAGCACAACGCCGAGGTGCTCGCGGGACTGGGCGTCGACGGCGACGAGCTGGCCGCGCTGGCTCAGGCGGGGGTGGTGTAGTGACGCTGCCGCTGGACGGCGTCCGCGTCGTCGATCTCTCCTTCATCGTCGCCGGGCCGCTGGCGTCACGGCTGCTCGCGGACTTCGGCGCGGACGTCGTGCGCATCGAGTCGCGCATGCGTATCGACGGCGCCCGCGTCAACCCGGTGCGGCTCTACGGCGAGCTGCCGGGGGGCGCCAACTCCGACACCGATGCCAGCGGCTACTTCAATGACGTCAATGCCGGCAAGCGGTCGTGCACGCTCAACCTCAACACCGACGCCGGAGTCGAGCTGCTGCACGAGATCGTGCGCCGCTCCGACGTGATCTGCTCCAACCTCGCCTCCACCGCGCTACGGCGCTGGAGCATCGACTACGAGCAGGCGCGCGAGTTGAAGCCGGACATCATCGTCGTTCACATGCCGACGATGGAGACGGAGGGGCCGCGGTCGCACTGGAAAGGGTTCGGCGACCCCTTCGCGGGGGCGGGCGGCCTGAAGTCGGTGTCCGGGCACCCCGGCGCAGAGATCCTGCCCTTCGGCCACCACTACCCGGACTTCTCGGCCAACCCCTTCCACGCCGCCGTCGCCGTGATGGCGGCGCTGCACCACCGCGAGCGGACGGGCGAGGGTCAATTCGTCGAACTCAGCCAGTACGAGGCGACCGCCTCGATGATGGGCGCGTCCATCCTCCGTTACACCGCCAACGCCGAGGTCGCGACGCCGGTCGGGAACCGTGACGACATCGCCGCCCCCCACAACATCTACCGCTGCCGCGGCGACGAGTCGTGGTGCGCGATCGCCGCCTACGACGATCAGCAGTGGCAGGCGCTACGTGAGCTGATCGGCGACCCCGCGCTCGACGACGAGGGCTTCGCGACGGTCGAGGGGCGGCGGGCCCGCGAGCAGGAGATCGACGAGGCGATCGAGCGCTGGACGGTCGTCTGGGACCGCCAGGAGCTGGCGGCGATGCTGCAGCAGCGCGGCGTGCCGGCCGGTCCCTTCCAGAACATCGATGAGATGACGCGCATCGACCCGACGCTGGGGCCGAACCACTTCGCGACACTGGACCACCCCGTCGGCCGCGAGTTCCTGGTGCACCAGACGCCGATCCACGCCACGCGCAATCCGCCCGAGCCGCGCCTCGCGCCCCTGCTCGGGGCCGACACCTTCGACGTGCTGACGGGCGTGCTCGGCCTCAGCGAAGAGCGCGTCGCGGAGTACGCTGCGATGGGCGCGCTCGACTGAGGCGACCGCGAGTCAGGCGCTGCGCGTGTGATCGGTGAGCACCTCGCCGATCACGCGTCGGGCCTCGGCGACGCCCGCGGGATTGGTGTCCCGGTAGTACGGGATGAAGATCAGCGCCGGAGACAGCGCCCAGTCACGCCCCCGCGCCCAGGTGGCGTCATCGACCGAGAGTTCTGCGCGGAAGACATCCCGGGTCTCTGCGGTGAACAGGCTCCACGCGACCATCAGGTCGCACGCGGGATCGCCCACGCCCAGGCCACCGAAGTCGATCACGGCGCTGAGGCGCCCCTCAACGGCCAGCAGGTTCCCCGGCGAGAGGTCTCCATGGATCCAGACGGGCGGGCCGTCCCACGCCGGCGCCTACAGGGCCACATCCCACGCCGCGGTCGCCGCCGCTGTATCGATGATGCCGTCCAGGCTGGCGATGGCGGCCCGGGT
This sequence comes from Dehalococcoidia bacterium, assembly GCA_030745285.1. Classification (GTDB taxonomy): domain Bacteria; phylum Chloroflexota; class Dehalococcoidia; order UBA2979; family UBA2979; genus SHYR01. The sequence goes on from JASLOV010000035.1 coordinate 3,103, forward strand.
GGCGGCGTCTCTCGTCGCGAGTGGCACTCCGCGGCCGAAGTTGTGGCGCCCGGGCGGCGGCCGTCCGCGGCATCGATCTTGCGCAGCGCCGTCACGAATCCAGCGAGGTCGACCGCCGCCTCGGCTGGATCGGCGATGCGCTCCGAGGTTGCCTCCTCACCCTCAAGCCACCGGCAGACTGACCAGTGCGAGGGGTAGTCCTCGGCGGGCATCCCACCGGCGAGGGGCACCGGAACGGCGAGCGGCAGGAGCGGAGCAAGGCTCGGCAGCCAGCGGTGCAGCTTCTTCACCTGTTCCGTGGCCCCCGGTCTGCGAGGCAGCCGCACGGCCATGTCGTCGCCCAGCCGGTAGATCGCGTTCTCTGTGCCGGCGGAGGCGACCGATTCGATCGGAAGGTCCGCCCACTTAGGAAACTGGGCCGCCAGCATCCGGCCCACGAGAGATGCGTCGGTGTGCAGCTCGTCA
>JASLOV010000036.1 GCA_030745285.1 Dehalococcoidia bacterium
GGACGTGCCCGGCCGCATGGCCGCGCTCGGCCTCGGCTACGACGACGTCGCTGCCGTGAACAAGGCGCTCGTGTACGTCTCGATCAGCGCGTTCGGGCAGGACGGGCCGAAGGCTGGCTACGCGGAGAGCGACCTGATCGTCGTCGCCGCCGGCGGGCCAGTCTCCGCATACGGTGACGCGGACCGCCCGCCCATTCGCATGACCGTGCCCCAGGCGTACCTCCATGCCGGTGCAGAAGCAGCGGCGGCGGCGCTGATCGCGCACTACGAACGGCAGCGGTCTGGTCTCGGCCAGCACGTCGATGTCTCCGCGCAGCAAGCCGTGGCGCAGGCGACGCAATCGTTCTGCCTCTCGGCGGCCGTCGGCGAGCAGGATCTCGCACGCGTGACCGGCGGCATCGCCGTCGGGCCGCTCCTGATCCCGCTCGTCTGGGAAGCGCTCGACGGACACGTCTCGATCACCTTCCTCTTTGGCGCAATCGGCCCGTTCTCGCGCAGCCTGATGGAGTGGATCCACGAGGAGGGCTTCTGCGATGAGGCCACCCGAGACAAGGACTGGATCGGATACACCGAGTTGCTGATCAGCGGTGAGGAGCCGCCCGAGGAATACCAACGCGTGCTCGACGTCATCGCCGCGTTCGCCCGCACGAAGACGAAGGCCGAGCTGCTGGAAGCGGCACTGGAGCGGCGCCTGCTGATCGCACCGATGACGACGATCGAGGACCTCGCGAGCAGCGACCAGTTCGCTGCCCGCGCTTACTGGCGAGAGCACGACCCCGCCGGCGCAAGCCGTGTCGTGCGCTACCCCGGCCCGTTCGCCAGGTTCGGCGAACGGCCGATCGAATACCGGCGCGCCGCACCCGACATCGGACAGCACAACGACGACGTCCTCGCCAGCGACGGGGGCCAGCGACCGGCGGCGGCGGTCCGAGGTCGCGGCGAGGGGGCGGCCAGCGCGTCGGGCGGCGGCGCCCTGGCCGGCCTCAAGGTGCTCGACCTGATGTGGGTCATGGCCGGCCCGGCGGCCACTCGTGTGCTCGCCGACTACGGGGCGACGATCGTGCGGGTGGAGTCCACCAGCCGCGTCGACACGGCCCGCGGACTCGTGCCCTTCCACGGCGGCGAGCCCGGCCCGGAGAACTCGGCGCTCTTCGGCAACATGAACGCCGGCAAGCTCGGGCTGACGCTCGACCTCACGAAGGAGGAGGGGCGCGCGGTCGCCATGGATCTCGCGCGCTGGGCGGACGTCGTCACAGAGTCGTTCTCGCCGAAGGCCATGCGCGGCTGGGGGCTCGACTACGACTCGCTACGCGCAATCAAGCCGGACATCATCATGCTCAGCAGCAATCTCTTCGGGCAGACCGGGCCGCTCTCGATGTTCGCCGGATTCGGCACGATGGGCGCCGCCATCGCCGGCTTCAACAGCGTAATCGGATGGCCCGATCGAGCGCCCGCCATGGCCGCCGCCTACTCCGATTACGTCTCGCCGCGCTTCACCGTCGCCGCTCTGCTCGCGGCGCTCGATCATCGCGACCGCACCGGCGAGGGTCAGTACATCGACTTCTCGCAGGCCGAGTCGTCCATGCACTTCCTCACCCCGGCGCTGCTCGACTACGCCGTGAACGGGCGCCTGCAACGCGGCGAAGGCAACGACGACCGGCACATGGCCCCGCACGGCGTCTACCGCGCCGCCAGCAGCCCGGACGAGGAGCGCTGGGTGGCGATCGCCGTGGCCGGCAATGAGCAGTGGCAGGCCCTCTGCGAGCTGATCGGACGGCCCGAACTGGCGTCGGACGGTCGTTACGCCACCGCCGGCGCCCGGCTCGCGCGCCGCGGCGAGCTGGACGCCGTCGTCGGTACGTGGACGGCCGAACACGAGATGTACGAGGTCGAAGCGGCGCTCCAGGCTCGCGGCGTGCCGGCGCATGCCGTGCAGAACAGCACCGAGTTGGTGGCCGACCCGCAGCTCAAGCACCGCAACCACTTCGTCGAGCTGGAGCACCCGATCCACGGCGCCACCACCGTCGAGGGCTCTCGCTTCGTCCTCTCGCGCACGCCGGCGCTCGTCGATCGTGTCGCGCCCACCTTCGGGCGCGACAACCACGAGGTGCTGAGCGAGATCCTCGGCTACGACGCGGAGCGCATCGCGGAGCTGGCCGTGGCCTCGGTGCTTGAGTAGGGGGAGCCCGGGCCCCGAAGCGCAGGGCAGGGCCGGGAGCGTCGAAGCGAACAGTTGTGCTAGTCTATTCTCGGCCGCGGGGGCGGGCAGGGCAACGTGGGTACCACAGACTCGGCTTCCAGGCGGCCGCCGCGCGGCGACGTGCTGCAGCAACAATCGTCGGCGATGCGTGACTTCCTGACACGACGAGCAATCCGGCAGCCGCGAATCGCGAAGCAGCGCCGTGAACGAGTCGAGCAGACAGGGAGGCGCGGCAGAGAGTAGGGGAGGGCCCCCGAGATCTCAGCGATACGCGAACTGACCGTCCTGCTGCTCGCCGACACCCACCTCGGCTTCGACGATGCCGTGAAGCCGCGAGTGCGCCGACGGCGGCACGGCCCCGACTTCTTCGACAACTACCAGCGCGTGCTTGACCACGCCGCGCGGACGCGCCCGGACCTGGTCGTCCACGGCGGCGACTTCTTCGCGCACGGCCGCGTACCGCGGCCGATCGTGGACCGCGCATACACCGCACTCGCCGCGCTGGCGCAGAGCGGCGTCCCCGTCTTCGTCGTGCCCGGCAACCACGAGCGCTCCCGGCTGCCGTACTCGCTCTAGCTGGCGGAGCCGGGCATCCACGTCTTCGACTGGCCGAGGACCTTCCGGTTGGCGACGGGGGGCGTCGCCGTCAGCATCTCGGGGTTTCGTTCGTTCGCAACGGCCTGCGACGGCGCTTGCCCGCGATCGTCAAGCAGACCGAGTGGCGCGCCGTCGAGGCGGACATCCGGCTGCTCTGCATGCACCAGGGGGTCGAGGGCGCGCACGTGGCCGGGTACACGTTCCGCTCCGGCAGCGACGTAGCCCGGCCGTCCGACGTGCCGCCGCAATTCGCGGCCGTGCTCGCCGGGCACATCCACCGCGCGCAGGTGCTCGCGCACGACCATCCCTGCGGTCCCCCGCCGGCGATCTACCCGGGGTCAACCGAGCGAACCTTGTTCGCCGAACGGGGCGATGCTAAAGGGTTCACGGAACTCTCGTTCGCCTCGGTCGCGCCGGATGCTCCGGGTGATCGCGCGTGGCGAATGCGGCAGGCGCGATTGATCGCGCTGCCGGCGCGACCGATGGTCGACCTCGAACTTGATGCGACGTTGCCACCCTCGGAGCTGCGCGACCGCCTGGTCGCGGACAGCGCGAACTTCGACGGCGATGCCGTCGTGCGAATCAGGTGCCGGGGGGATGCACGCAGCTCGCTGGGGGCAGCGTTGACCGCCTCGTTCCTGCGCTCGGTCTTCCCGTCCACCATGAACGTGCAGCTGGGGGCGGAGTTCCTCCCCGAGCGGAGACGGCGGTCCCGGCGTGCGCGCAGTTAGACGGCGCGAACTGGCCGCGGCAATCCGGCGCGACGTACCCGACCGCCCTGGCGTCTACCTGTTCCGTGACGAGGACGGGGAGACGCTCTACGTCGGCAAATCGGTCACCCTGCGCCGCCGCATGCTGAGCTACTTCCGGCCGAGCCGGGTCGGCCCGGGCAGCCGCATGCGACACATGGCTTTCGCCATCGACGACTTCGAGTTCCGCGAAACTGGCACGGAGCTGCTGGCGCTGCTGCTCGAAGACACGCTGATCAAGCGCGAGCGCCCCCCCACAACAAGCGGCAGCGCGAACACGAGGAGCATCGCTACCTGGTGCTCACCGACGACCGCTATCCGACCTGCAGGTCGTTGTCGACCCGGGAGACGCGAGGGGAACCGCCTTCGGGCCGTTCGGCGATCGGCGCGCGGCGGCGGCCGTGCTCGACGTCGTCCACCGCCACTTCCGGCTCCGCTCCTGCGTCAACCGGGAGCCGTTCCGCGAAACCGTGAACCTCGAACTCGGCTTCTGCGCGGGCCCGTGCCGGGGGCTGATCTCGACTGACGACTACGCCGAGATCGCCGGTCGCGTCGCCGCCTTCCTCGGTGGTGACGACGGCTGGATCGGCGAGAAGCTTGCGTGCGAGATGGAGGCCTGCGCCGCCGCGCTCGACTATGAGCAGGCGGCGATCCCAGGGAACAACTGGAAGCCACCGCCAGCTTCTGCCGCCGGCAACGTTTCATCCGCGACTTCAGAACCCGCGATCTCCTGATCCGGGACGCCGACGCCGGCCTCGAGTACCACTTCGACCGAGGCAGCCTCGTGCGGGTCGTCGACGGCGGCAACGAACAGCGCCTGCTCGACGTGGCGCCGGAGCTGCTGGACCCGCTGACCGAGATCGGACCGCTGATCGACCGGGCGAACCTGGTCAACAGCTGGCTGGCGGCAGGCTCCCCTCAGGCGAACGCTGGCAGAATCTCCGCCTGGACGCGCTCGTAGAGCCGAGGGTTGTTGGGCATGCCCTTGAAGATCACCTGCTCGAC
>JASLOV010000037.1 GCA_030745285.1 Dehalococcoidia bacterium
TTCAGCGCCGCGCAGTCCTCGTAACCAATCCCCAGCTCGGCCATCGAACTCGGCCGCAGCGCCGCGATCATCACGTCGGCACGCTCGATCAGGCGGCACGCCACCTCCAGCCCGCCGGTGGTCGAGAAGTCGAGCGTGACCCCGCGTTTGCCGCGGTTGTTCGCCAGGTAGTACGGCGCGCGCGGGTCATCGAGCGCCAGCGGGATCGAGCGCGCAAGGTCCCCGGTCGCACGGCCCTCGACCTTCACCACCTCCGCGCCCATGTCGTGCAGCATCGCTGCGCACAGCGGCCCGAGCACGAGGTGCGCGAACTCCACCACGCGAATGCCGTCTAGCGGTCCTGCCATGCGCGCGAGTATACGGGCGCGGCGGCGAGCGTCATCGGGGAGACGTCACGCGGCCAGCATCACCACCCGGCGACGGCGCTGGACAGGCCGTCCACGCCGGCCCTACGGTCACGGGCGATGACCGCTGAAGCGATCCAATTCTGGAGCGAGGGCACACGCCTGGCGGGCGACCTCTACCGGCCCGGCCCCGACGCCGGCGACGGCCCCCACCCGGCAATCGTGCTCTGCCACGGCTGGGGCGGCACGAAGCAACACCTCCGCACCATCGGCCTCCCAGACAAGCTCGCCGCCGCCGGCTACATCGTGCTCGCCTTCGACTACCGGGGATGGGGTGAGAGCGACGGTAAAGTGGTCGTGCTGGACGACCTCCCGGCCGAACGCACGGAGACGGCCGTCCGCGTGCGGGTGATCCGTGAGGTCGTCGACCCCTTCGACGAACTCTGGGACGTCCGCCACGCCATCGACTACATCGAGGGCGAACCGGGAGTCGGCGTCGACCGCATCGGCATCTGGGGATCGAGCTACGGCGGCGGTCTCGTCGTCTGGACCACGGCGCATGATCCGCGCGTGAAGTGCACCGTCAGCCAGGTCGGCGGGATGGACTCGCGCAGCCTCGCCGACCCCGCCGCGCGGGAGGCGATGCACCGGGCGGCGATCGCCCAGGCTCGCGGCGAGATCGAGCCGGTGCCGCAGGGCGGCGACGACGACCCCCGCCTCAACGGCACCCCGCATCGTTCGAAGATGTACTACTGGGGCCCGGTCGAATTCTCCGAACAGATCACGGTCCCGCTGCTGCTGATCGACGCCGAGAACGAGGAGCTGTTCGACCGGCAGCGCAACTCTGAGCTGATCCACGAACGCATGACCGCCGCCGGCAACGCCCCGTCGGGTACCGCGTGATCGAGGGCGCCACCCACTACCAGGTCTACAACGACCGTTTCGAGGAAGCCTCAGACCTCGCCGTCGACTGGTTCGACCGGCACCTGAAGTAGGGTCGGCAGCGCCCGGCCGGGGTCTCCTAGACCAGCGTGATCGGCGCGGACAGCCGCTCGTGCTGCTGCGCCAGGTGGTCGGCGCGGGTGGTGTCGCCGGAGTGGTTCATCTCCGTCAGCTCCACGATCTTGTGGCGGCAGGCGCCGTTGATGTCCTGGTGGCCGCAGACGTTGCAGGGGTCGCGCTTGCAGTCGAGCGTGATCTCCTCGTCCAGCGTCTTCAGCCACTCGCCGCGCAGGTACGACTTCTGGGTGCCGGAGTCGACATGGTCCCAGGGCAGCGGCTCCCACAGGTCACGATCGCGATAGGCGTACGAGGCGGGGTCGACCCCGTGCTGCTCGAACGCCTGTTGCCACAGCGCCCAGTCGTGATGCTCCGACCAGGCGTCGAATTTCGCGCCCCGCCGCCACGCGGACTCGACCACGTCCGCCACTCGCCGGTCTCCTCGTGCGAGTACCGCTTCGAGCAGCGACTTCTCCGGCTCCTCCCACGAGAACTGCACGCGCGCCTTGCGAGCGGCGGCGCGCAGCATCTCGTGGCGGCGGCTCAGCGTCTCCGCGTCGCACTGCGCCACCCATTGGTACGGCGTGTGCGCCTTGGGGATGAAGTTGCTCGTCGAGATCCGCACCCGGGCGCGACCGCCGATGTGACCGGCGCCGATACGCTTCACCTCGCTGGCGATGCGCCCGATCTCCTCGACATCGAAGTCGGTCTCCGTCGGCTGGCCGACCATGAAGTACATCTTCACGGAGTTCCAGCCGCTCGAGAACGCGTGGTCGGCGGATGAGAGCAGGTCCTGCTCCGTCACCAGCTTGTTGATGGTGTTGCGCAGCCGCTGCGAGCCGGCCTCCGGCGCCAGCGTCAGCGTGTGTTTCTTGCCCCGCGCCACCGCGTCCGCAACCTCCACGGAGAACGAGTCGACCCGCGTCGACGGGATCGAGATCTTCAGTCCGCGGTCGCCGTAGGCGTCCATCAGCGCGTGCACCATCGGCACGATGTCCCGGTGGTCGGTGGTGGAGAGCGACATCAGCGAGAGCTCGTCGTAGCCGGTGTTGTCCAGCAGCTCGCCGGCGGCGCGTACGATCTCCTCGACGGAGCGCTCGCGCGTCGGGCGGTAGATCAGGCCCGCCTGGCAGAACCGGCAGCCCTGGGTGCAGCCGCGCTGGATCTCGATGGTGGCGCGGTCGTGCACGACCTCCATGAAGGGCACAATCGGCCTCGTCAGCGGCGGTGGCAGCGTCTGCATCACACGCCGCGTCACCCGTTCCGGCGCGGCATCGTCGATCGGGGTGGTGCCCTTCAGCGCGCCGTCGGGCCCGTAGCGCGGCTCGTAGAGCGAGGGCACGTAGACGCCCGGTACGCGGGCCAGCGCGCGGTGCAGTTCACGCCGCGGCCCGCCGCCGCCCGCCTTCCACTCGCGCACCAGCTCCACGATTTCCTCGAGCACCTCTTCGCCCTCGCCCAGCGCGAAGGCGTCGAAGAACGGGGCGAGCGGCTCCGGCGAGAGCGCGACCGACCCGCCGCCCAGCACGATGGTGTCGCCGTCCGCCCGGTCGGCGGTGCGGATCGGGATGCCGGCGAGGTCGAGCATGTTCAGAACGTTCGTCGCGCAGACCTCGTACTGGAGGGAGATGCCGAGCACGTCGAAGTCGCGCACCGGGCGGCCCGACTCGAGCGCCCGCAGCGGCTCGCCGTTCGAGCGCAGCAGCGCTTCGAGGTCGGTCCACGGCGAGAAGACACGCTCGCACAGCGCGTCCTCGCGACGATTGACGATGTCGTAGAGGATCGCCAGCCCGAGATTGGCCATCCCTAGGTCGTAGAGGTCCGGGTAGGCCAGCACCACGCGCACGGCGTGCGCATCCCACGGCTTCGTGATCGAATGGAGCTCCCCGCCGGTGTAGCGGGCGGGCTTGGTCACCCGCCCAATCAGCGCCTGGTAACTCGAAGCCGTCGAAGTCATCGCGAGTCCGGCCACCCGAAGGGTATTTTGCGAAGTGCGCAGTGGACTATCAAGGTTAGAGCGACGCTGCGAGGGCGACAAGACGAGCAGAGAACCTGCGGCAGAGTCGCAGCTACGTCCCTGACCGCACGGAGGGCGCGGACTGTAATGCCGCGATCAACGCCTCGGGCTCTTCGACGCTCGCCGCGACTCCGCGGCACCGCAGGGGGAAGAGCGCGAGCCTCACGCGCCGCGGCTCGCGCAGCCTGACCTCCACCACGCGGCTGCGCGCCCCGATCAAGCCGACGGTGCCGCGCAGGTCGTAGCGCCAGCCCCACCCCAGCAACCAGTGCCAGTGACGCACCCCCACGCCCTCGACACCGTCGAGCGGGACCGACTGCCGAAACAGCGGTCCCATACGGAAGTGCACCGCGACGTCATCGACCTCGACGTACGAGTTGGAGCGGCGCGTGAAGAACAGCAGGAAGAGCAGCCGCAGCAACGGATTACCGAGGTCGAGATGGAAGCGCCTGACGTCGCCGGTGGCTGCCCGGGGGTCCGTCATGCTCGTCGCCGTTCACTTCCCACACAGCAGCTACGAGAACTTCACCGCCGTGCCGTAGACGAGGATTTCCGCGGCGCCCGAGGCCACCGAAGCGGTTGCCATCCGCAGCGCCACGATTCCATCCGCTCCCAGCGCCGCGGCCTCCTCCTCCAGCCGGCCGACCGCCTCGGCCCGCGACTCCAGCAGCAACTGCCGGTAGGCGCCGATCTCGCCGCCGACAATGTTCTTGAGCCCCGCCAGGATGTCGCGACTCACGTGACGCGCGCGCACGGCGTTTGCGCTCACCAGTCCGAGCGTCTCGGCGATCTCGCGCCCCTGAACCTGGTCCGAAGTAGTCATCAGCACTCGTGCACCTCCAGTCCTCACAATCGTCGCCCCGGCCACCCGTCCTTGTCGACGTTCGTTGGTCCCGCGTCCATCCGGCTTCCACCCGCTAGACTTGCCCCACGATGCCGCGAGCCGCCCCCAGCACGACTGACGCCACCGGCCCCACCGCCGCCATTCTGCTCGCCGCGGGCAGATCCGCCCGCATGGGCGGCCCCGGGCCGGACGGCGACAAGCTGTGGGCCGACCTCGGCGGCGAGCCGCTGATTGCACACTCGCTGCGCACGCTCGCCTCCCTCGAGGCCGTCGCCGTGATCGTGCTGGTCGCGCCGGCGGACCGGCACCTCATGCTGCGTTCGCTGGCCGGGGAGGCGCCCGTGGAGCTGCGTGCCGTCGAGGGCGGCGCGCGGCGGCAGGACTCGGTCGCCGCCGGGCTCGCAGCCGTGCCGGAGGCGGCGTGGGTGCTGGTGCACGATGGCGCGCGCCCGCTGCTCAGCACCGGCCTCGCCCGTCGCCTGCTCGACGCCGCCCGCGAGCACGGCGCGGCCATCCCCGCAGTCCCCGTCGCCGACACACTCAAGCGCGTCGACGGCGCCGGCCGCGTGATCGAGAGCGTCGACCGCGCCCCGCTGCGCGCCGTGCAGACGCCGCAGGCCTTCGCCGGCGACCTGCTGCGCCGCGCCCACGACTCGTCGAGCGAAGGCGCCCCGGCCGATGCCACAGACGACGCCGTGCTCGTCGAACGGCTCGGTGAACCCGTCTGGACCGTCGAGGGCGACGCCCGCAATCTCAAGGTCACGACCCCCGTCGACCTCGCACTGGCGCGGGCCTTGCTCGCCACCGCGAACGACGCCCGCTGATGCGCGCCGGTACCGGCTACGACATCCATCGTTTCCGTGAGGGTGGGGCGACGGAGGGCCTCCGCCTGGGCGGCGTCGATATCCCCGGCGTCCCCCAACTCGAGGGCCACAGCGATGGCGACGCCCTGATCCATGCCATCGCCGACGCCCTGCTCGGCGCGGCCGGCGAGGGCGACATCGGTCAGCATTTCCCGCCGGGTGACCCGGAGACGGCCGGCATCGACAGCCGCGAACTGCTCACCCGCATTGTCCGGCTCGTCGCCGCCAGGGGCTTCCGCGTCCACAACGTCGACTCCACGGTGATCGCGGAACAGCCGGTGCTTGGCCCTCACCTCGCCTCAATGCGCGACTCGATCGCGCATACCCTCGGCATCGACCCCTCCGCCGTGAACGTCAAAGCCACGACGAACGAAGGCCTCGGCGATATCGGCGAAGGCAGAGCCATCGCCGCCACCGCCATCGCTACCCTCGACGAGTGAGGGCGCGCCGCTCACTTCGCTCACTCGCCTCGCTCCTCTCGCCCCATTCGACTCACAAGCACGCTGCGGTACGATGTATCGATGACTGAAGCCTCCGTTCACAGCGGCCGAGCGGGCGCCTGCGTGTGTCACAGGGGGCGGTCCTCCCTCGGCGGAGGCGCGCGCCCCGGGCTCACCAGCCCAGCCGCCGAACGCGACCACGTATCACAAGGGACTCAAGATGGGCTTGCTCTCCGCCATCGACGAGGACATCAAGGCCGCACAACGACGTGACCCGGCGGCGCGAGGCGCCGTCGAAGTGCTGCTCACCTACCCCGGCGTCCACGCGCTGCTCATTCACCGTCTCGCCCACCTGCTGTGGCGAGCGGACGTGCCACTGCTGCCACGCTTGATCTCCAACCTCTCGCGACTGCTCACCGGCATCGAGATCCACCCCGGCGCACGGATCGGCCGCGGCCTCTTCATCGACCACGGCATGGGCGTCGTGATCGGCGAGACCACCGTGATCGGGCCGGACTGCCACCTCTTCCAGGGCGTCACCCTCGGCGGCACCTCCACCCGGCGCGAGAAGCGCCACCCGACCCTCGAGGCCAATGTCGTCGTCGGCGCCGGCGCAAAGATCGTCGGCGCCGTCACCATCGGCGAGAACTCCCGGATCGGCGCCGGCTCCGTCGTCGTCTCCAACGTGCCGCCGAACGCCACCGTCGTCGGCGTGCCCGGCCACGTCATCGCCTACACCGACCAGAGCAACGAGACGATCGAGCGCCTGCCTGATCCGGAGTGGGACCGCATCGACAGCATCGAGCAGCGTCTCACGCAGCTCGAACAGCGCACCGCGAAGGGCTCGCAGAGCTCGCAGACCACCCCGGGCGGCCCGACCGATGTCGCCGGCCCCGGCACAGACGACCTCGCCACCGGCGCATCGACCGAGCGGGAGG
>JASLOV010000038.1 GCA_030745285.1 Dehalococcoidia bacterium
GCTCGTCGACGAGCAGGTCATCTACTGAGTCGCCGGAGAACCCCTGCTCACCAACGAACCGCTGTCCACCAACGAATCGCTATTGGCCGGTGAGCCCTACTTGCCGCGGAACTCGGGCTTGCGCTTCTCGGCGAAGGCGAGCGGCCCCTCTTTCGCGTCCTCGGTATCCCGCAGGCGCGCGCTGATCGCCTCCTCGAACCGCAGGCCGTCGTTCAGCGGCATGTACTGGGCGCGGACGGAGAGCTCCTTGATTGCCCGCACCGCCAGCGGGGGCATGTCGCGCAGCTCCTGCGCTCGCTCCTGCGCGATCTCCAGGGCAGTGCCGTACGGCACCACTTCATTGATCAGACCGAACTGCGCGGCACGTTGGGCGTCGAGCCGCTTGCCAAGCAGCAAGACCTCCATCGCGATCGGGTACGGGAGCTGGCGGATCGTGCGCTGCGTCCCGCCGTTGCCGGGCAGGATGCCGCGCTTCACCTCGGAGAGGTCGAACATCGAGTGTTCGCCGGCGATGCGGATGTCGGTCGCCAGCAGCAACGTCATGCCGCCGGCGAGGCACAGACCGTCGACGGCCGCTACGACGGGCTTCCACACCTCCAGGCCACGATTGAGGATCTGCTGCGACTGCGTCTGCCAGAACGGATAGGACTCGTTCGAGCTGCGCGGAATGGTCAGCTTGAGATCCGCGCCAGCGCTGAAGACCTGGCGCTCAGGCGGGCGCGCGGGCTGTGGCGCGGCGGCGATGATTGCCACCCAGATGTCCGGGTTGTCGCGAACCTCGATCCATGACTCGGAGAGCTTGCTGTACATCTCCGGCGTCATCGCGTTCAGCGCCTCCGGGCGGTTGAGCGTGATGGTCGCGATCTTGTCTTCGACCTCGAAGTCGACGGTCATCTCGGTACTCCGTGTTCGCTACTCACTGTTCGGTGTACTCATTGCTCCGGTCTGCCGCGGGTCGAACCATGGCCCGGTCCGCCTGCGCTAACTGCCGCTGCGGACGTTCAGGATGTCGCGTGCCATCACGATGCGCTGCACCTCGGACGGGCCTTCACCTACACGCCGGATGCGCAGTTCGCGGTACCAGCGTTCGAGCGGCAGCTCCTTGGCCATGCCGAGGCCGCCGAAGATCTGCATGCAGCGGTCGACGACGCGACCGGCGCCCTCCGTGCAGATCAGTTTCGCCATCGACGACTCGAAGCGGAACGGCTCGCCCCGCTGTGCCTTGGCGGCAGCATCGAGCGCGATCCAGCGACTGGTGCGGATATCGATCTCGTTGTCGACCAGCATCCACTGGATCGCCTGGCGGTTCGCCAGCGGCTCCCCGAAGGTGACGCGCTGCTTGGCCCAGTCGACCGCCAGTTCGTTCGCATAGACGGCGACGCCGATGCAGGCGGACGAGTACGGGATGCGGTTGTCCGCGAGCTGGCCGGAGGCGAGCGCGAAGCCGCCACCCTCCTCGCCGAGGATGTGATCGTGCGGCACGCGCATGTCGGTGAACGAGAGTTCCGTCGTGTAGTGCGCGCGCAGCACCTGCACGAGGCGTTCCACGCGGAAGCCCGGCGTGTCGGTGTCCACGACGAAGGCGGTGATGCCCTGCCGGCCCTTCTCCGGGTCGGTGCGGACGTAGACGATGCCGTAGTCGGCGGTATCCGCTCCGGAGTTCCAGAGCTTGCTGCCGTTGATCACCCACTCGTCGCCGTCGCGGACCCCACGGGTCTGAATCGCTCTCGCCGGGTCGGAGCCACCGCTGGGCTCGGAGAGGCCGAAGAAACCATGCTTCTCGCCGCGGATGCCCGGCAGTAGATAGTTCTCCTTCAGGTAGTCGGAACCGCCGTAGAGCTGTCCCGGAGGGCCCGAGCCGAAGACGCCGTAGGCCGCCGCGTACAGGCCTGCGTTGTGCTGCGAAAGTTCCTCCGCAACGAGCGTGCGCGTGACGGTGTCGACGCCCGGTCCGCCGTACTCGGTGGGGATGTCCATCTGGTAAAGGCCCATGTCCTTCACCATCCCGACCAGTCGCTCCCGGTCTTCCGGGTGGAGTGAGTAGGCGTCGGGGTCGAGGTCCGCCTCAAGCGGCCGGATCTCCTCGCGGATGAACCGCCGGACGTTCTCGATGATCAGTTTCTGGGCTTCGTCGAGTTCAAGATCCATCGCCGGCGTCCTCGCTCTTCCAGTGGTAGCGGCCCAGCCGGGGCGGCTGCTCGGGGTCCTCGACGTTGGCGGGCGGCAACTCGCCGTGGTCTTCCCGGTAGCGCGTCAGCGCCTCGATCCAGCGGCTGTAGTACATGTGGTTGACTTCGTAGCGGTAGAAACGAGCGCCCTCGGCGATCGAGGGGAGCGTCTCGCCCATCTGCGGGTGGCTCCAGTTCAACCCCTCCAGCCGCTCCGCGGTGCTGAAGTGGCGGAAGAGCTCGCCGCGGATACCGAACGGTGACTTGCCCGTGGCCTTGCCGATGTAGATCGTACGCTGGTCTGCGTCGGCGATCTCGAAGATGCCCATTGCCCCCGGGATCTTGCGATGGTCGATGCCGTCGTCCCATTCCGTCCACGGCTTGCGGATGCGCATCTCTATGCTCCGGCCGCCCGCTCGAAGAAGAGCGCCGCGCCCTCGTCGCCGAGGGTCTCGATGCGCGCGCGAACGCGCATGCCAATCTCGACGGCGTCCGGCTCGACGTCGAGCACGTTGCTCAGCATGCGCGGCCCCTCATCGAGCTCCACGACGGCAACGTTGTAGGGCAGGCGGTCGCCGAAGGCCGGGTGATAGCGCTGGTGCACGATGATGAAGCTGTAGACGGCGCCGTTGCCGTCGACGGCCTTCCACTCCAGGTCCGTGCTCGGGCAGTGGAAGCAGAAGCTCTCCGGCGGGTACTGGTAGGCGCCGCACTGCGTGCAGTGCTGTAACCGCAGTTCACCGGCCGCGAGCCCTTCGAGGTGTGGTCCGTTCAGCTCCGTCTGCGCGGGCAGCAGCTCCGCCAGCGGTGCAAGCGATTCGTCGGCCATCAGGCGCCGCCGTTCGAGAGAATCATCGTGGCGTGTGTGGTCATGATGCCGCCCTGCTGACTGACCAGTCCGACCTCGGCGCCCTCGACCTGGCGTTCGCCGCCCTCGCCGCGCAACTGTCGCACGGCCTCGACCACGAGCTGGGTGCCGGGCATGCCGGTCTCCGAGAGCAGCCCGCCCGCGGTGTTGATCGGGAACTCGCCGCCGACGTGGGTGCGCTGGTCCTCGTAGAACGCCCCGCCTTCGCCCTTCTCGACGAAGCCGTAGTCCTCGATGGTCACCAGCGGGACGATCGTGAAGCAGTCGTAGATCTCGGCGAAGTCGATGTCCTTCGGGCCGAGCCCGGCCGACTTGAAGGCCATCTCGCCGGCGACCTTCGCGCCGCTCGTCATCATGTCGTCGCGGCGGAAGAAGTCCCATGACGGGTGCCCCTGGCCGATGCCGTCGATGTAGACGAGTGGCTTACCGAGGTCCTTCGCGCGCTCCTCGCTGGTGATGATGTAGGCCGCGCCGCCGTCCGAGACCGGGCAGCAGTCCAGCAGGTGGAACGGCTCGGCGACCCAGCGCGAGTGGTCGTAGTCCTCGTGCGTGATCGGGTCCTGGAAGTGGGCGTTGGAGTTCATGCTCGCGTGGTGGCGATGGGCGATCGCGACGTTGCCGAGCTGCTCGTGCGTCGTGCCGTACTCGTGCATGTGGCGCTGCGCGATCATCGCGTAGCTGGAGGGCGCACCGAAGAGCCCGGCGACTACGCTGTCGCCACGTGGACGGGCGTAGCTGGCGCGCGTCCCGGTGGCCGGGTTGTCGCCGTACGCACAGACGATGTAGTTTGCCTGGTCGAGTTCCAGGGCGCCGATCGCGTACTGGATCAGGCCGATGTTGCTGGCGCCCGCCTGGTCGAGCGTGCCCGTCACCTTCGGCACGACGCGCAGCGCCTCCGCGACGCGCGGCGCCCACAGCATCGGGAATGTGGAGGTCGGGGCCTTCGTCAGCACGCCGTCGATCTGATCGGTCGTGAGTCCGGCATCCTCGATGGCGGCGTGGATTGCCATCACGTTGTGCGCCAGGGCAGAGACGCCCGGATTCTTGCCGTACGGCGTGTTGCCAACGCCGACGATGCAATAGCGCTGCCGCAGTTGCTTCATCCCGCCCTCCAGGTGCCTTCGATCCACTAATGGCCGCCCCGTTTATACTCCATCCTCGCTCGGAGCAGAACGCACGAGACAGTCACCGTCCGGCGTGAGCGGGACAGAAGAGGAAGCCGCATGGCCGAGGCTCCGGGAGCACTCGACGGTATCCGCGTGCTCGATCTGGCGAGTGGGAGCTTCGGCTATGCCGGCCGTCTTCTCAGCGGTTTCGGCGCGGAGGTCGTGAAGGTCGAGCCCCCTGACGGCGACCCCGTCCGCAGCTGGCCGCCCTTCCTCGACGACGAGCCGCACCCGGAGCGCGGGGCGCGCCACCTGCATCTCGGCGCGGGCAAGCGCGGCATCACGATCGACCTCGAGAGCGAGCCCGGACGGCGGTTGCTGCGGCGGCTCGTGCGCGAGGCGGACGTGCTCGTGGAGAGCTTCGACCCCGGTTACCTGGCCGGGCTCGGCCTGAGCTACGACGACCTGCTGGAGGAGCGCCCCGACCTGGTGATGGCGTCCGTCACGCACTTCGGACAGGACGGTCCCTACGCGCAGTACCGCGGCGCGGAGATCGTCTCCGTCGCGCTCGGCGGCTACCTCAAGCTCACCGGCGATCCCGACCGGGAGCCGGTGAAGCCGTACGACGACCTCACGGTCGGGCAGGCGGCGCTCCACGCCGCCGTAGCCATCCTCTCCGGCATCTTCCATCGCGACGCCACCGGCGAAGGCGATCTCTTCGACGTCTCCGCCGTCGACGCCGCGCTCTTCTTGCTGGGCGGCCCGGCGCAGACCTACTACTTCGACGACGAGGTGACGATGCGGACGGGCACGCGATTGCTGCACCCGAACCCGCGCTTCCCGTATCCCTCGACGCTGCGGCCGTGCAAGGACGGCTACATTCACGCGCACCAGAACTACCGGCACCCCGACCTGCTGGCCGTGCTCCTGGAGGACCCGTCCGTCGATGACCTGATGGACATGCCGATGGGCAATGCGGACGAGATCGACCGCCGCATGGACGCCTGGCTGGCGAACCACGACAAGTTCGAGGTCGTGCGCCGCGCCCAGGAGCTGCGGCTGCCGTTCACGGAGGTGCTGACCCCCGTCGAGACCGTCAAGGACCCACACCTGGAGGACCGGGGCTTCTTCCTGGAAGTCGAGCACCCGGAGGCGGGCACGGTGCGGCAGCCCGGACCGGCCGCCTTCATGACCGGTTCGCCCTGGCGCAGCGGCCGCGCCCCGCTGCTCGGCGAGCACAACGGGGAGGTGCTGGCCGACTGGCTCGGCCTGGAAGGTCCCGAAATCGCCGCGTTGCGTGCGGAAGGAGCACTGGGATGACCGGCCCCCTCACCGACATTCGCATCCTCGAGCTGACCACGGCGGTGGCCGGCCCCGTCGCCGGCGCAGTGCTGGCCGACATGGGTGCGGACGTCGTCAAGATCGAGCAGCCGTCGGCCCGGGGCAGGGCGACCTCGATCGGCGGGCCGCCGCCACGCGAGGGTGCGCCGGACCGGCCCTACAACCGCGTGCCGTTCTACAACGAGCTGCACCGCGGCAAGCGCCACGTCGCCATCGACCTCGCACGTACCGAGGGCCGCGAGCTCTACCTCGAGCTGGTGGCGGACGCCGACGTGGTGGTCGAGAATTTCTCGCCGCGGGTGATGGGGAACCTCAAGATCGACTACCCCGACCTGAAGCTCGTGAAGCCGGACATCATCCTGATTTCGATGCCCGCCTTCGGCAAGACCGGTCCATACGCGGACCGCGGGTCCTACGGCCCCGGCATCGACGCGATGAGCGGGCTCTCGCACCTCACCGGTTACGTGGACCGTCCCCCGGGCAAGCCGGCGAACTTCTACTGCGACCAGAACGCCGGGCTGACGGCGGCGTTCGCGGCGATGGCCGCCGTGCGCCATCGCAACCGCACCGGTGAGGGCCAGTACATCGAGCTGTCCATGCTCGAGGGTGAATTGCAGGTGCTCGCCCCGGCGTTGATCGACGCCGCCATGAACGGCCGTGAGCAGATGCGCCTCGGCAACCGCCACGCCTGGCTCGCCCCCCACGGCATCTATCGCTGCACGGGCGACGACGCCTGGGTCGCACTGGTCGTGGAGAACGACGAGCAGTGGGCCCATCTCTGCACGGCGATCGAACGGCCCGAGCTGGCGAATGACGCGCGGCTCGCCACGACGGAGGGACGGCACGAGCACCAGGACGAGATCGACGCGCTGATCGAGCAGTGGACCTCGCAGCGCGACCATCACGAGGCGCAACAGCTACTCCAGGCGGCGGGCGTGCCCGCCGGGGCGGTGCTCGATGTCGCCGAGGTGCATGGCGACGCGCACCTGCAGCATCGTGGCAGCCTCGAGTTTCGCGAGCACCCGGAGATGGGCCGCTTCCCGCACACCCGCACCGCCTGGCGCTCGCGTCGCGGCAATCATGGCGTGAGCGGGCCGGGGCCGACCTACGGCGACGGCACCGACCACGTCCTGCGCACGCTGCTCGGCTACTCAGAGGCGAAGGCGGCCGAGGTGGAGTCGGCGGGCATCGTCAACCGCAACCCGCTGCCGGGCTAACCGCTGCGCGAGCGGCCCGATGGGTGCCCGTCGCTCGGTGGGGGTCACTCGCGTAGCCGATCCACCGCCGCGCTCAGCCGTCGCTGGAGGTCTTGGGCCTGTGCCTCGTTCTCGTAGGGATGGCGGGGCCAGAAGAAGCCGCGCAGCCCGTCGCCGCGGGTGCGCGGCACGATGTGGATGTGCAGGTGCGGCACGCTCTGGCTCACGCGATTGTTGATCGCGACGAACGAGCCTTCGGCGCCAAGGCCGTCGACGACCGCTCGGGCGAGCAGCTGGGCGTCGGACATTAGAGGAACGAATAGCTCCGGCGGGATATCAGGCAGTGTCTCATAGTGGACGCGAGGGATGAGCAGGACATGGCCGGGAAACACCGGACGGATGTCGAGGAAGGCGAGGGTGTGCTCTGCTTCGAGCACGATGAAGCCTTCGGTCTCACCCTGCTCAATCTGACAGAATGGGCAGCCGGGCTCGTGCATCTGGCCTCGCAGGTTCGGGGTTCCTGACGGATCGACTCTAGCGCGGAAGCCGGGGTGCCGTCCTGTGAGCGGCGGTACCGTCAGCGGCGGCGGGGATGCCCGATAATGGGTACATGGCAGATGCAGACTTCGGCAGTGAAGCCAAGTTCCGGGCAGTTTCGCGATGCTGCATGTCTACGCCGCTGGCCTCGCCACGGTCGCCGTCGGCATGCACATCGCCGCCGCCTGGTACTACGCGCGGCGCTGGCGTCGCGTGCGGCACGATGCGCCGGGGGCAGCCACCGTCCTGCCGTTCACGCCTCGGTGGCCGTGGAAGCGCGCGGCCTGACCCGCACCGCCCGAGTCCGGCCGCCTGAGCTTCGCCGTCCGAACCAGCCGGACCAGCCTCGCCGGCACAGCCCGTATCATCCTCGGCCATGGACAGCGTCGAGCAACTGCGCGACGAGGTGGTGGCATGCCGCCTCTGCCCGCGGCTGGTCGAGTGGCGCGAGCGCGTGGCGCGGGAGAAGCGCGCGTCGTTCGCGGACGAGCAGTACTGGGGGCGGCCCGTGCCGTCTCTCGGTGACCGGCACGCCGAGCTGCTCGTGGTCGGCCTGGCGCCCGCCGCCCACGGTGGCAACCGCACCGGCCGCATGTTCACCGGCGACCGTTCCGGCGACTGGCTCTTCCGCGCGATGCATCGTGCCGGCTACGCCAGCCAGCCGGAGAGCGTCGCTCGCGGCGACGGGCTACGTCTGACCGGCGCCCACGTCACCGCCGCCGTCCGTTGCGCACCGCCCGGTAATCGTCCCACGACGGCGGAGCGTGATGCCTGTCTGCCGTACCTCGAACGGGAGCTGGAGTTGTTCGCCGCGGCGCCGGTGATCGTCGTGCTCGGTGGGTTCGCGTATGGCGTCGTCGCCCGGCTGACCGGGCTGCGCCCGCGGCCGAAGTTCGGTCACGGCGTGGAGGCCGTGCTGCCCGGCGGACGGACGCTGATCTGCTCCTACCACCCCAGCCAGCTCAACACCTTCACCGGGCGGCTCACTGAGGAGATGCTGGGCGCCGTGTTCGGCCGCGCGCGGGCGATCGCCTCGACCGTCGCTGCAGATCGCGGGGGGCAGCGCTAGCCGCAGTCCTGCGCGAACACGGCGATGACGCCGCGGTCGCTCACCTCCCGCCACAGTTGCGCTTTTCGAGCGCCTGCTCTTCGTTGCCCTCGGCGGCGAAGACGGCGGCCAGCGCGAAGTCACCGTAGACGCCTCGCAGATGCTCGCCGCTGGCGCCGCCGCCGGCCGGCAGCGTGTCGTACAGCGCACGCATCCCCGGCGCGTAGCGCAGCACCGTCCCGATCGCGCCGCCGGTGCGCCACTCGATGCTCGCGGCGCGGGCGATGCCGTCGAACTCGTGGGCCACGGCCGTGAAGCGGTCGCAGGGGTGCACGGGCGGCCCGACCGGCGTGCTCGCTCCCGCCTCGGGCTCGATCAGCACCCCGCAGGCCGCGAGCAGCAACGCGAGCGCCGTCAGGGCGGGGGCGAGGGTGGCACGGGAGCGGTGAACAGCGGGCAGGGCGGCCCCCCGTCGTGCTGCGGCCGGGAGACGGCCTCCCGACCCCGCGGCACCGCGACCATAGTGTCACGGCGCCAGCCACATCCGCTCGCTGGCCGTGCCTGCCCTCACCCGTCCAGGGTGCGGCCTCGTCGCTCGCTCACACGAGGTTGCGGGGCGTGAAGGGCATGATCTCCGCCAGCTCCGTCGGGCCGATGCGGGTCACCGTGCCGCGGCCGAACTTGAACGGCTGCCGCGGGTTGATCGGCGTGGTCGAGGCGTCGGCCGTGACCACGGCGTTCACCGGCGAGCCCGGGTAATGGAACATCGAGAAGATCACACCGGACGGGACGGCGTCCGTGACATACGCCACCGCCGTAACGCCGCCGCTGGAGATCGTTCCTTCGGCCGTGCGTACCCGCTCGCTCTCCACCGCCACCATGTCGCCGCTGATGATGCCCAGGCGGTCTGCGTCGGCCGGGCTGATCTCGATGAACGTGGCCGGGAAGCGCTGGATCAGGTGCGGCTTGCGCTTGTCGTCGTAGAGGCTCTGCCAGAGGTGGTTGACCCGCCCGTTCAGCACCCAGAACTCATCGCCTTCGGGGCCCAGCAGCGCATTGCGCTCGCGCACGGCGTCGATGTCGACGAAGACGAAGTTCGACGTGCCGTTCGAGCCCTTGAACTTCATGTCGGTATGCAGCCGTTCGGTCTGCACCAGCTCGCCGCCATCAAGTTTGAGCGGGGTCTGGAGTCCCGTCGTCCCCGCCTCGCGCTACACCTCGTGCGCTCGCTTCCCCTGCAACTCGGCGTACTCCGCCAGCACCTTGAAGTCTTTGCGCCCGCCGGAGCGGGGGATGTACGCCTCGAAAACTTCGGCCGAATCCTCCCAGTCGAAGCCCTCGTAGCCCATCTTCTGCGCCACCTCCGCGATGATCCGCCAGTCCGGCTTCGCCTCGCCCGGCGGGTCCATGATCTTGCCGTAGAGCCGGAGGCGGCGCTCCGCATTGTTACGCGTGAAATCCTCTTCCCCCCAGCCTGCGGCGGGCAGTACGAGGTCGACGAACTCTGTGCTGTCGTTCGTGTAGATGTCGTTCTGCACGATGAACATGCCGCCGGCGTCGACGCGCTGCTTGAGCTGCTCGATCGCTGTCTCTGGCACCGCCGACGTGATCTGGGGCCCGGTGTCGCGCGTCATCTCGCGCAGCCGGCGGCCGTTGGGCCGCCTTGCTCGGCGGACGGCCAGATGTAGGCCTTGTAGCCGCAGGCCACGGGGCAGTAATCGCAGGCGGTGGTCACCACCTGCGCGTCCTTCGGCGGCAGCGGGACGCGGGTCTTCGGGGTCTCGGCGGGAATCTCGGCCACGGGTACAGCCCTTCCACGATCGGTGCGTCGGCGAGGTTGTCCCGGGAGCCGTAAAGGATGCCCAGCGTGCCGATGGCGAGGATGTCGTCGCCGTCGATCTCCAGCAGGATCTGCGGCAGGTTCTCCGTCGCCTGTCCGATCACGACCATGCCGCGATGCGTGAGGTCGAAGGTCGTGAAGTGACAGGCGCACGAGCCGATCGCGGCGTGCTCCGGGCGGTACAGCCCGCGCAGCGGGCAGCCCATGTGCGTGCAGTCGATGGCGAAGGCCACGATGTCGCCCTCCGGGCCGACGCCGCCGGCTGCCGCCGTGCCGAGCTTGAACAGCGAGGCGGCCGCCCCCTCCGTCGGGTACTCGAAGTCGACCGGCGTGCCGCCGGCCAGCTCGGAGAGCGAGGCGAAGCGTACGCGCGGATAGGTCGTGACGACGGCGGGAATAACGTTAGGAACAGCCTCGACAGGCGCGGTCGACGCAGCCGTCGGGGGTGGAGCGGTGGCGGGCCAGGCCCCGCCGCCGGGTTCATCACCACCCCGCGAGCGCGACTCGACCAGGCCGCCGACCGTGAGACCAACGACCACGCCTCCCGCGCTGTAGCCGAGACCGGTCAGGAAGTCGCGTCGATTCACCACATGGCGTGGCCGGTCCGGGTCATGGTCTTCATCACCTAGCGTTGTGGACGCATCGCTCATTGGGTCCACTCCCCTCGTCAGTGGTCACGGTATCGCATAACGTTCGGTCTGCGAGTCGACAATCGGTTCGGCAAGCGACGCACGCGAACGTCCCGGGTGTTTCGTGACCTTGCTCATGGGCGCGGTCATGGACCGCGATCATTATTCTGCGCCCCCGGCTCCGCGTAGGGCTGACGGTGGCCTGCCGTCTGTGAGGTCCCGCATTGATCTCACTTCGGAGGGGTGGTACCCCAACAGGCATGCGAATCACGTTCTGCGGGACCGGCCAGGCTTACCTCGATTCGGCGCGCGCGGGTGCGTCGATCTTTGTCGAGGACGGGGGCTCCGGCATCCTCCTGGACTGCGGGCCGGGCTCGCTGGCGCGGTTGCCGGCGGCGGGCATCAAGTTCGATCAGATCAGGGCCGTCCTGGTCAGCCACCTCCACTTCGACCACACCCTAGGTATCCCGGAGTTGCTCGTGCGCATGGCGTTCGAGGAGGTGGAGATGCCGGCCATCTACGGGCCCTCCGGGACCGAGCGGTACATGGACGGGGCGACCAACTTCGCTCGCCTCCAGCTCGGCTTTCTCGCTGCGGGACTGTGGCAGGAGCGCGTCGATGGCATCGCCGTGCACGAGCCGGCGCCCGGCGCCCGCAGGACGGTAGCCGGCATCGAGATCGAGGGGTGCACCGTCCCGCATGCCGGCGACCTGCACTCCCTGGCGTGGCGAGTGGCGACGCCGCAGTGCAGCGTCGTGTACAGCGGCGACACCAGCCCCTCCCACGAGGCGTTCTCGGAACTGGCCCGCGGCACGGACATCCTGATCCACGAGAGCTACACGCGTGCGGGCCTGTTGCGCCAGATGAAGACGATGCCGGCGGAGCGCCACGAGGCCGTCGACCGAGCGTTCATCGAGACCCACAGCGACATCGAGCAGGTGGCGACGATCGCGCGCGACACCGGCGTCAGCACACTGATCTTGACGCACCTCCTGCCGCTGGAGTCCCCGGAGGACCTGCGGACGGCCGCTG
>JASLOV010000039.1 GCA_030745285.1 Dehalococcoidia bacterium
AGCCGTCGGCGGCGTGGGCCGCGGCCTGCTCGTGACGAGTGTCGATCACGCGAATGTCCTCGTCCAGACATCCGTCGTAGATGTTCTGAATGTGCCCGCCGGAGAGCGTGAAGAGGTGTTCCGTGTCCTCCTGCTTCATCACGCGGGCGATCATGTCGCCGCCGTCTACCCAGCCCATGTCTCACGTCCTTCCATGCCCGGCAGCCCGGGGCCACAACCGACCTGCGAGGGAGGCGCTAGAACAGCACCTGCTCCGCCACCAGGTCGGCAATCTCGTCTACGCTCAACTCCAGGAGATCGGTACAGATCTCGAAGGTGTGTTCACCGAGCAACGGTGCCGGACCGCGAAGGTCATGTGGGGTCTTCGAGAGCCGGAAACCGGGGCCATCGTACGCCCTGACGCCCGCTTCCGCGTGCTCCGGGTAGACGAAGTAGCCTCGCTCCACGATGTGCTCGTCCGCCAGCACCTCGCTCGCACTCTGCACGAGCCCGGCCGGTACGCCGACGGCCTGCAGCCGCTCCATCGCCTCCGGCCCGTCCTGCTCAGCCGCCCACTGGCCGACCAGCGCATCGAGCTCGTCCTCGTGCTGCTTGCGTGCCGCGAGCGTGGCGAAACGTTCGTCGTCCGCCCACTGCGGATGGCCTGCCAGGGCGGTGAAGGCGCGCCAGTGCTCCTCCGTCAGGCAGCCCAGTACGAGCCAGCGGTCGTCGCCCTGCACCTGGTAGGCGCCGTGGGGGGCAGCGAAGGTGACGCGATTGCCGGAGCGGCGGAACTCGCCGCCGCCGTTGTCGATGGCGAAGATCGGCCCGGACATCGCCGCGACGGACGACTCGAGCTGCGACATGTCGATCAGCTGCCCCTCGCCGGTGCGGCGCTGGTGGCGGATCGCCGCCATCACGCCGATCGCGAGGTGAATGGGGTTGACGACGTAGTCCGGGTAGTTCGTGCCGGAGCCGCGCGGCTCGTTGCCCTCGAACCCGGTCATGCCGTTGATGCCGCAGACGGTGCTGAGAATCGCGCCGAAGCCAAGGTACTCGGAGTGGGGCCCGGTCAGCCCCTGCATCGGCTGGTACATGCCGATGATGCCAGGATTCGCGGCCGAGACCTGCTCCCAGGTCATGCCGATCTGGCTGACGGCACGGTTCGTCATGTTCGTGACGAAGACGTCGGCCCACTTCACCAGCTCGATGCCGAGCTCGTGCCCGCGCTCGGTCGTCAGATCGATAGTGATCGAGCGCTTCTCGGAGTTGAAGTTGTTGTAGTAGCCGGAGAGGTTGAGGCTGGTGGTCTCGAGCGGCCGCGGCCCGCCGATGCGCAGCCCATCCGGGCGCTTCTCCGTCTCGACGCGGATGACATCCGCCCCGAGGTTCGCGAGCGCGCGTGTGCCGATCGGCCCGGCGCCGAACCACGTCAGGTCCAGCACCTTCAGACCGTCCAGCGGGCGAGCGGCGCCGTCCGCAGCCCCGTCCGTCGCCGCGTCCGTGGACCGTGCGGCCATCACACCACCCCCGCCCGCGCCAGCGCGCCGATCTCGCCGGCCGCCAGCCCAACTTCCAGGAACAGTTCCTCGTTGTGTTCGCCGAGCAACGGCGCCGGCCTGCGCAGCGTCGCCGGTGTGCCCCTCAACTGCCAGGGCGGACCGGGGTAGCGTAGCGTCCGGCCGCGGCCAGGGTCGTCGATCTCGCGCCACCAGTCGCGAGCGGCGAGCTGCGGGCTGTTCGAGATGTCCTGCGGCGTGCTCACCATCCCTACCAGCACGCGGTACTCCTGCGATCGCTGGTAGACGTACTGCTTGGGATGGTTCAACAGGAAGGCGCACACGATCTCATCGATATGCTCCAGCGTCCCCATCAGTTCCTCCAGCGTCGCGGGGTCCTGCGCGGCCGCCGTGAGCAGACCGCGGTTCATCGACTCTGCGATGAACGTGGCGTAGGGCTCCTCCGTGAGGTCGCCTGCCTCATCGGTCTCCACCATCAGCTCAAGCAGGCCCGGAAAGCCGGAGCCGGCGAGGCCGGCGGCCATCATGTAGACGTAGCCGTCGGCGCACTCGTAGAGGCCGAGCCCGGGCAAGCGGAAGGCGAGCGCGCCGCCGCGCACGCGGTCTTCGCCGAGGATGTCCGCGCCCTGCATCGCCGTCTCCTGCGCCATCGAGAGCGCCTCCTGCATGGAGACCTCGACGAGCTGGCCCTCGCCGCTGGCGTCGCGGTGCAGCAGCGCCGCCATCACCCCGGCGGCGGTGTCGATCGATGCGCAGCGGTAGCCCTGCAGGTCCGGCAGTTGCTCGGGCGGCCCGTCCGGCGCTCCGGCCAGCGTCATCACGCCCGACATCGCACCGCCGACGATGTCGGCGTAGGCCCACTGCGCGCGCGGGCCGGTCAGGCCCCAGCCGGTGACGGAGGCGTGAACGATGTTCGCGCTCGCGGCCTCGATCTGCTCATGGGTCAGCCCCAGTTCGGCCGCCTCCTGCGGACGCCAGGACTCGATCAGCACGTCGGCGGTGCCGAGCAGCCGCAGGAAGAGGTCGTGCCCGCGCTCGTCCGCGAGGTCGATGGTGACGCCGCGCTTGTTCGCGTTCAGCAGCAGGAACTGCAGGCTGCTCTCGGGGGCGTCGACGTCCGGCAGGAAGGGCGGGTAGCTGCGGGCGGTGTCACCGCTGCCCGGTGGCTCCACCTTGATCACGTCCGCGCCGAGGTCGGCGAGCAGCCGCCCCGCGTAGTGGCCGATCGGCCCCGAGGCGTCGATCACCCGCAGGTCGTCGAGAGCGCCCACCATGCATGTCCCCCGCTCCGTCGCGCGGCGATTCTGCGGTGAGCAGCGCGGGCCGTCAACGCAGCGGGACACCCCAGTATCGGATCGAGGCGGCCGGACTGCGTGGAAGGCGTCGGAGGCCGAACCTCACGTTGCCGGGAAGGTTAGCCCCGGCTACGCTGATAGTCCTCAGATTGGCCGGATGGCGGGTTATGGCGACGGACGCAGCACCAATGGGCGGCCGCGGACCGGCCGCGCCCAGCGGATCACCGTCCGCACGCGCGCACGCGGCAATGGCTGCAAGCTCGCGACCGTCGCTGCGTAAGGCCTTCGTCTCGCTACGTCACCGTGATTTCCGCATCCTCTTCGCCAGTTCGCTCGCCTCGAACTCGGCGATGGGCATGCAGATGCTCGCGCGTGGATTCCTGGCCTTCGACCTCACCGGCAGTTTCGCGATCATGGGGGTGATCAGCTTCTCCTTCGCGATCCCGATGTTCTTGTTCTCGCTGATCGGTGGCGCGACGGCGGACCGCATGGACAAGCGGGCGCTGATGATCATCACTCAGTTCGGCACGTTGCTGACGGCGCTGGCGACCGGGCTGATGATCACTACAGGTGTCATTACGGTGCCGCTGCTCTTCGCGGTTGGCGTCGTGCAGGGCACGGTGATGGCGTTCCGCATGCCGGTACAGACGTCCCTGCTGGCTGAGATCGTGCCCGAGAACGAGCTGATGAGCGCGATGGCGATCAGCAACGCGGCGATGAACGCCACGCGCCCGCTGGCACCGATGGTCGCCGGTCTCATGCTCGCCGCCTGGGGCATCGACACCGTCTACTACGCCCAGGTGCTGATGTACGTGGTGACGTTGCTCTTCGTGGTCCAGCTGCCGAGGTCGACGAGTCACCTGGCGGGGACCGAAGAGCGAGGAGGTGTGCTGGCGGAGTCCGCCGGCGGCCTCAGGTACGTCTTCAGCGACAAGACGATCTTGCTGCTGTTGTTCATGGGCGCCGTGCCCATGCTGCTGACGATGCCGCCGATGATGACGATGCTGCCCGGCTTCGCCGTCGCCGAACTGGGGCTGGGTGGGGACGGCCTCGGCTACCTGATGGCCTTGAGCGGAATCGGCTCGCTGTTCGGTTCGTTCCTGATCGCAACGCTGACGGAGTTCCCGCGCAAGCCTCTGCTGCAGATGGTGGCCGGCATCGGCTCCGGCGTTGGGCTCCTGGCGCTGGGCCTCGGTGCGAAGGCGTTCGGGATACCTGGCGCGGTCGTCGCGCTGGCGATCCTGGGGCTCTTCCAGGGCCCGTACATGACGCTGAACATGACGATGGTGATCACGCGGGCGCGGCCAGAGTACATCGGGCGCGTGATGAGCGTCTTCATGCTGCTCTTCGGGCTGATGCCGTTCATGAGCTACCCGATGGGCATCCTCGCCGACCGCATCACGGCCTCCAGCACGTTCGCGCTTGCGGGGCTTGCGCTCATCGGATTCATGGCCCTGATGTTCGTGCTCAATCCGAAGTACACCTTCAGTAAGGTCGAGGCGCAGGGGAGCGGCGACTCGCTCTCCGGCTCCGCCTGGTCAGTGCTCTCGGGTGGCGGCGGCGGCGGCGGCGGCATGGGCGGCGGCGGGATGGGGATGGGCGGAGGCCGGCCACGGCCGGGCGCCGCAGCAGCCGGTCGCGGACCTGCACCTCCGAGCGCAGCCCCGACTCCAGCAGCCCCGGCCTCAGCGGCTGCGGCCGCGGCAACTCCGCCGGCGCAGGCTCCGCCAGCCCCGCAGGCACTCCCGGCACCCCCGACACCGAGGCCCGCGTCGCCGCTGCCGGCACAGGCCGGACTGACCGAACGCAACCGCGCGGCCGCTGCTAACGGCGACCCGGCCGGTGTCAGTGAGCCCGCCCCCGTCCGCCCGCGGCGATCGAGGCCGCGTGAGTACATGGCGGGGCCGGTCGCACGAGCGTCTCGTGACTACATGGGCTCGAATGGCGACGGCGCGGACGGCGCCGGGCCGAGCGGGGACGGTACGAGCGGGGACGGTACGAGCGAGCGCGTCCGCGATGAGCGTGCAGCCGCCGGCTACGGGCTGCACCGCATTCGCCCTCCTGCGAACGGCAACGCGTCTGCGCCGGGCACAGCGCCGGATGATGACGGGTCCGAGGCCGACGGAACCGGCGGTGCCAACGCCGAGGACCCCGATCGCATTGAACTGCCACCCCGCCCCAGGGCGGGCGGGCGAGAGCGCACGGCCGTGGCGGCGCTCACCGCCTCCGTCGTCGCCGGGGTGCTGTCCTCGCTGGTCTTCCGGAAGCCCTCGAACGGGGAATAGCAGTCACCCGCTGAGTACGCCCTTCGCGAGCCCGGCCAAGCCGTCTATGATGCTGCCGCCCATGATGCGGCCCCGGAGCGGGCGCTGGGCGGGCGCTGAGCGGAGACGGCGTGAGCTGGCAGGACGACTACGCGCGCAAGACGGTCTCTGCGATGGACGCCGCGCAGCTGTTGCGAGCGGGCGACCATCTCTACACACCGATCGGTGGCAGCCCGCAGACGATCCTGCCGGCGCTTTTCTCGCGCGTGATCGGCCTCGACATGAACGCGAAGATTCGGGCCTGCTCGCCGCGCGGCCACGACTGGTTCGAGGACGAATTCGCGGGCCTCGGCTTCGACCTCAGCATGGAGATCTTCGCGGGCCCCTTCGGGCGGCCGGCGCTGGAGGCGCTGCGTGCCGACTGGTACCCGGAGCTGTTCTCGAACTAGTTCAACGTCTGGGACCATCGCGAAGAGACGCGCACGCCGATCGATCTCTTCACCACCAACGTCACGCCGCCCGATGCGGACGGTTTCGTCACCTTCGGGGGCCAGCCCTGCACAAGGGCGACTACTGTCGGCGCGCCCGCACCACGCTGCTCGAGGTCTGCCCGTGGCTGCGAATGTGCTGACGACCGAGCGCCTGCACGTCTCGCAGGTTGACGCCTTCGTGCCGACCGAGGCCCCCGCGCCCGCACCGCCGGACCGCGTTCCAACCGCCGAGGCGGAGGCGGAGGCGGGCTTCGTGCGCGAGATCGTGCAGGACGGCGACACGGTGCAGATCGGTGCCGGGCGAACGGCGACGTTCCTCGGACCGCTCGGCGCCTTCGACGGTAAGCACGACCTCGGCTGGCACTCGGAGATCACGCCGCGCGGCATCGTGCCGCTGATGATGGACGGCACCTTCAATGGCGCTCGCAAGAACATCGACCGCGGCCTGCACGTCACCACGACGATCGGCGCGCGCGACGACATCGAGCGCGAATGGCTGGAGAGCGACCCGCCCGTAGAGACGCGCTCCGTGAGCGTGGTGAACGCCATCCAGGCGATCTCGTCGATCGAGCGCATGACGGTGATCAACAACGCCTTCCAGGTCGACCTCACCGGTCAGATCTGCTCGGAGTCGCTCGGCACGACGATCTATAATGGCACCGGCGGCCAGCCCGAGTTCCACATCGGCGCCTGCGTCGCCCCCGGCGGCAAGGCGATCACGGTGTTGCCCTCCGCGGCGGGGGGTGGCGAGATCAGCCGCGTCGTGCCGCTGGTCAGCGACGGCTCGTACGTGACGGTGCCGCGCACCTTCGTCGACTACGTCGTCACCGAGTACGGCGTCGCCCGGTTAGCGGGCCGCAGTCAGCGCCGGCGCGCCGGGCAGCTGATTGCGATCGCCCATCCCGACCACCGGGGCGACCTGCGGGCGGCGGCGAAGACGATCTTCTACCCCTCCGACTAGCGGTCCAGGTAGAGCGGCGCCGTCGCGTCCCCGTTCAGTGCGGGGATCAGGTCGGTTGCCTGTTCGAGCGGGAGCAGCGGGACGCCCGCGAGCTCGTCGAGCGGGATCCAGCGCACGGCGGTCTGATGGGGATCCGGTCGTTCGGGCATCCGCGGCTCGCTGCCCTCGACGAGCAAGCACTCGAAGACGATGGTCAGCTTCTGCACCGGCCCCCAGCGCTCGTTCGCTCGCGCCGGTTCGTACTCGCGCAGCATCAGCAAGCGGCCGACCTCGACCTCGGCAGCCGTCTCCTCGAGCGCTTCTTGGCGCATCGCCTCGTGCAGCGACTCGCCGAGCTCGACGACGCCGCCCGGCAGGTTGAAGTGCAGGCCGCTGGCGTCGTCGTACTCGACGAGCAGGATGGAGCCGTCGCGCACGACCGCACCCTTCACGCCGACGCGGATGCTCGAGGGGACGCCGTGGTTCACGGGGTACGCAAGGTGCCGGCTAATCGTCCTTGAGGTCGAACACTGCCTCCAGCTCGCGCCAGTCTGCTGCGGTCATCCCGCTGGCCTTGCGGCCAACCTTCTCGCCCTTCAGTAGTCGGCGGATGACTTCGAGGCCCTTCTGGGTGACCTGTGCTCCTCCAGCCCGATAGTCGATGAAAGCCTCATGCGTGAGCGGGACCCAGTGCTGCAAGATCCGATCTGCGATGACATCGGCGTATGCGCGAATCTCATATTGAGCGTGAGGGTCGGCCCGCAGACGTAGGAAATGCAGCAGGTTGTGGAGGTCGATCTTCCAGTACCACTGCGTGTAGAAATTCAGCGACAGGTTCATCCGCGCCAGTTCGCGAGCTAGTCCGCGCCGACCTTTCTTGAGCCGCTTCCCCTCTGCATCTTCGTTGAGCATCTCTTGGTAGTGGGAAAATGCATTCTGGGCGTCGTCCCGCAAGGTCGAGAGAACGAACTCAGCCTCCTCACCTTCAACGACTTCGTCGCTTCCACGTTTGCTCTCGACAGGCGGAGCTGCGATTCCCTCGAATCCCAACTGATAGAACGAAGGAGCTTCCCGTCCCTGTCGATTCGTCGTGGATTGGACCCCGAGATACGGGCGGTCCGGAAGGTAGAACTCGTTCTCGAGAATCGAGTATCGCGCCGAGTATTCATTCACGTTCGCCGTGCGGTGCCGAATCCACTGCCTCGCAACGAAGATCGGCAACTTCACGTGCAGCTTCAATTCGCACATCTCAAACGGGCTCGTGTGCCAGTTGCGCATCAGGTAGCGGATCAACCCAGCATCTTCACGGGTTTGCTTCGTGCCGCGGCCGTATGAGACACGCGCTGCCTGCACAATCGCGGCGTCGTCCCCCATGTAGTCGATCACACGGACAAACCCATGGTCGAGCACAGGCAGCGGCTCGTATAGAATCTCTTCGAGCGCCGGAACCGTTGCTCGACGCGTCAGCTGCGTGTCAGCCCGCGCGGCTGTGATCTCGGCCTGCTGCTCGACGCCCAGCCGGGGCGGCTTCCCGTTCTTCGAGCTGCTCTTCCGTCTGGTTCGCGCCTTCTTCGATGCGTCAGTGGCCATGGCTCCCCTTTGCGAGGGCGAGCGGGGCAAACCGAGTTACGGCCGGGGAGACCGCAGCACCCATCGATTGCCCGAGGTCGGGCTGTGCTGTGCGGGCCAGTCTACGGTCTGCGGGCGCGGACGACTATTGCCCCGCTATTGCCACTGCCAGCCATCGCGCACGGAAGCGGGCAGGCGGGCGGCCAGACGCTCGTTCGGGTCCCACAACCGGCAGTCGGTCTCCATGTCCTCGAGGAACGGGCCGACGCAGTCCTTGCCATCGCGCACGATGTGCGTGCAGATCGTGCGGAAGGGGCTCTGGGCATGCCCAGAGTCGATCGTGCGGCGAAGCCAGCGACAGTCGATCGCCATACAGGTCATGCGGCCGCTCATTGTGCGATTGTACACATACGCTGTCTCAGCTTCGACGGGGTGTGGATAGTCTGCGGACAACTATGCCTAGGCCAGTCGGATGCGTATGATGGCCGCAATCGCGCCGGCAGGCGCGCCTCCCCTTAGTGAGCAGTGTTGTGACGCAGGCTGAAGCTGCCACACCGGCCCTCACGACCCCCGTAAGCAGCCCCCGCATCTTCTACGGCTGGTACATCGTGCTCGGCGCGATCGTCGCGCAGTTCGTCGCGATCGGCATGCAGGGCGGGATCTCCGGCGTCTTCCTGCGTCCGATGACCGAGGACCTGGGCTGGACCCGGGCCGAGTTCACGATCGCGACGTCGGTCGGTACCGGCGTCTCCGGGCTGATCGGCTTCTTCATCGGCACCTACGTCGACCGCCGTGGCGCGCGCCCGCTGATGGTGATTGGCGTGACGATCGTCGGCGCCACGCTGCTGGCGACCTCGCGTGTCGAAGAGCTGTGGCAGTTCATCGTGCTGCGGGGCATCGCGTTCACCATCGGCTTCGTGCTGATCGGCAGCCTGGTCGTCAACGTCACGGTCTCAAAGTGGTTCGTGGAGCGGCGGGGCTGGGCGATTTCGCTCGCCTCGCTCGGCATCTCCGCATCCGGGATGGTGATGCCGCTGGTGATGGTGCGCATCGTCGACACGATGGGCTGGCGCGATGGCTGGGTGGTGATGGGGCTTGGCGCCTGGCTGTTCATCTACCCCGTGGCACTGATCATGCGTCGCCAGCCGGAAGACTACGGCATGCTGCCGGACGGCCGGGTCGAGGGACGCGAGGGCGACGAGGAGGCGGTCGAGCAGGCACGCCTCGACTTCGTCAATTCCTATACACGCGGCGAAGCGATGCGCACGCTCGCCATGTGGCTGCTGATCTTTGCGTTCGGCTTCGCGATGGTCGGGCTGATCTCGCTGCTGTTCCACTCCATCCCGTTCCTCACCGACAACGGCTTCACACGCACGGACGCGTCGATCATCGCGGCGTCGCAGGGGGCGTCCGCGCTGGTGTCCAAGTTCGTCTGGGGCTGGGCGATGCAGCGCTTCCACCCGCGGGCGCTGGCCGCACTGTCGTTCTTGATCTCGGGCGTCTCGGTGCTCTCGATGGTGCCGATCGCCGCCTCCGGCTCGGTGCCGCTGATGTTCGCGGCCTACATCTCCTGGGGCTGGGGCATCGGCGGGATGATGCCGCTCAGCGAGTTCATCTGGGCCTCGTTCTACGGCCGGCGCTACCTCGGTGCGGTGCGCAGCGCCGGCATGCCGGTCACGATCATCCTCGGCGCGGTCGGGCCGTACTTCGCGGGCGCCTACTTCGACGCGGTCGGCTCGTACAACGGCGCCCTGGTCACCTTCGCGTCGCTCTGGTTCATCGCGACGTTGCTGATCTTGCTGGCCCGGCAACCGAGGGCGAAGGTCCCGGTGACCGCGCCCGTCTCGCCCGCCACGCCCGACGAATCCGCCGCCTTCTTCGCGGCCGGTGCGCAGCCGGCGACGCCCGGGCCGCCGCCCGACCCGCGGGACCACGACCTGCCGCGGCAGGCGCCGCTGCACGCCCGCGTCGACCCTCGCGAACCCGCCGTCGACCCCGGGCGCGGCTACGGACCGCCGGCCCGCGTGAGGCGGCGTGCGCCCCAGCCTGCCCACCAGCCAGCCCACCAACCAGCGCTGACTCCCCGCGCAGTCGAGCCTGAATTTGAACCGCAGGCACCTCCCCGTGCTGTTGAGCAAGAAGCCGACCCTGAGCCGCCTCCCCGCGAGCCCCTGGAGGTCTCATCACCGATGGACCAACCGATGTCCCAGCCCAGGTCACGCCGACCGATGCCACGCCCACGCAACTACATGTCTGATGAGGACGGCCGTCAGCCGATGCGCGATTACATGCACCAGCAGCTCGATGCGCCCGGCTCTGCGAACGGTCAGAACGGCGCGAGCAGCAGGAACGGGGCCGGCGGCGGCGCGTTCGATTCGGGCGGCGAGCCGGAACCGAACTACGGGTTCGCTGCGTCGGCCGAGCCGGAACCGGAGCTGAAGCCGGACCCGAACTATGGGTTCGCGGCGCCGGCCGGGATCGAAGTGGCCGACGACGTCATGCCAGACGGCCCCGATCAGCCTGATGCGACGGCGGAAGCGCCGGAGCTCACGCCCGCTGGCGCGCGCGCAGGCGACGAGCGCGGGCCGCTCGCTGAGTCGCCCGTGAGGGAAGAACCGGCGCCCGTCAGGGAGATGCCGACCGCGGAAGAGTCAGCGCCGGTCGATGGGGTGCCGGCGGTGGAGCGGCCGGAGCCGGCTGCCGAGGCGCTTGACCCGATCGAGCGGCCGCGCCGCAGATACCAGCCACCCCCGGCGTGGGCGCCGTCGCGACCAGCGCTGCCGTCGAGCGGCCCCAGGGGGACGCTGCGTCCGGACGTGGTGGTCAACCTCGGGGAAGCCAGCCGGGCGCTCCAGCAGCGCATCCCCGCGGCCATCGCCTACTACCGGCGAGATGGGGTTTCCTCGGCGGTGTGGGCCGGCGTGGCGACATCGGTCGCGGTCACGGCTGCCGTCT
This sequence comes from Dehalococcoidia bacterium, assembly GCA_030745285.1. GTDB lineage: Bacteria > Chloroflexota > Dehalococcoidia > UBA2979 > UBA2979 > SHYR01. The sequence continues at coordinate 11,014 of JASLOV010000039.1, forward strand.
GGCTGCTGAACCGCAACGGCCGGTAGCCGGTGGGCAGCCCGAAGGTCCTCGTTCGACGCTGGCTGCTGGCGCGCACGTTTCACAGTCCGGAAACACCTCTGCAACCGCGCGATCACGTGCCGACGGGACGATGGTGTCCGGCGGAGCGGGGGAACGGGGACGCAGATGTTGCTATTCAGAGCCTGCCCGAAGTGTCGAGGCGACGTGGCGCGGGTCGTGGACGTGGACGACACCTACTACGCCTGCCTGCAGT
>JASLOV010000040.1 GCA_030745285.1 Dehalococcoidia bacterium
GGCCAGGGGCAGTACGTGGACATCGCGATGTCGGAGGGGGTGCTGGCCCTGCTGGCGCCGTTCGCCGGCGGCGTACTCGGTGGCGGCGCCGCGCCGGGGCCGGGAGAGTCGAGGATCGCCGGCGGGGTCCCCCACTACGACACGTACGAGACGGCCGATGGCCGCTGGCTCGCCCTCGGCGCGAACGAGCCGCACTTCTGGGAGGCGCTCTGCGACACCGTCGGCCGGCCGGACTTCAAGCCCTTCCAGTACGACGAGGCGCACCATCCCGAGATCCGCGCGCACCTGGAGCAGACCTTCAAGACGAAGACCCGCGACCAGTGGTTCGAGGAGCTGCGGGAGGTGGACCTCTGCCTCTCGCCGATGCTCGGGCTCGACGAGACGCTGGCGGACCCCCACACCGTCGCCCGGGACATGGTCGTCGAGGTCGAGGACCGGCACATCGGCACTGTGCGCCACATCGGCGTCGCCCCGAAGTTCTCGGCAACGCCGGGCGCGGTCAGGTCGACGGCGCCACGCCCCGGCGAACACACCGACGACGTGCTCGGAACGCTGGCGATGGACGGGGCGGCGATCGCCGGGCTGAGGGAGCGCGGCATCGTCGCCTGAGCCCCGCAGCGCCGGCCGGCCGGTCCTGCCAGCGGCGACCGGGCCTCGTCGAGGATTCGGTCGATCGAGCATAATCAGCGCCCAACAGACCGGACCGATCGGAGAGTCGTCGCCAATGCTCGAAGCCGTCCAGCTCGGTAAGAACAGCGGGCTCAGCGTTTCGCAACTCTGCCTCGGAACCATGAACTTCGGAGAGCCCGGCAGAGGCCACCAGGGAGACTGGACGCTCGGCCTGGACGAGGCGCGCCCGATCTTCCAGGCGGCGATCGACCAGGGGCTGTTCTACTTCGACTGCGCCGACGTCTACGGGCTCGGCGCCTGCGAGCAGGTGGTCGGCCAGCTGTTGCGGGAGCTGCTCCCCCGCGACCAGTACGTGATCGCGACGAAGATCTCCGGCGCGATGGGGCGCGGCCCCAATCAGCGTGGCCTCTCCCGCAAGCACATCATGGAAGCGGTCGATGTCAGCCTCGAGCGGCTCGGGCTCGACTACATCGACCACCTGGTCATTCACAGGCACCCGCAGGGCGTGGTCGGGCACGAGGAGACGCCGATCGAGGAGTCGATGGAGGCGCTGCACGATGTCGTCAAGGCGGGGAAAGTGCTCTACCTCGGCGGCTCATCGATGTTCGCCTGGCAGTTCGCGGAGCTCCAGTTGACGGCGGAGCTGCACGGCTGGACCAAGTTCGTCTCGATGCAGAACCACTACAACCTCGTGTACCGCGAGGAAGAGCGGGAGATGAACCCCTACTGCACGAAGACGGGCGTCGCCCTGATGCCGTGGTCGCCGCTGGCCCGCGGCACCCTCACCGGCTCCTACAAGGGCGGGTTCGCCGGGGGCGCGACCGACCGCTCCCGCGGCGGCGACCGGGTGCGGACGGAGGGCCTCTACCGCGGCGCGGCCACCTTCGACATCGCGGACCGGGTGAGCGAAGTCGCGGAGAAGTACGAGAAGGCCCCGGCCCAGATCGCGCTCGCCTGGCTCGTCAACAAGCCGGAGATCACCAGCCCCGTGGTCGGCGTCTCGAAGATCGAGCAGCTCGATCAGCTGGTCGAGGCGACGGACATCACCCTCGCCGACGAGGACGTCGCCTACCTTGAGGAGCTCTACCAGCCGCTGGAGAACCTGCTGTCGATCGGCACGTCATAATTCACGACCGGCGCCGCGCGCCCGGGCTCCGTGATCGCAACGATGCGCGTTCGGCGCACCCCCGGTGCGGAATCGTAGCGGATCGCGGGCTCTCCTCGATGCCCCGGCCAACACGGGTGTGAGAGAGTTTTCGCATGTCCATCAGTCGAGGAACGCCGCTGGCTGTGCTCCTCCTGGCGGCAGCGACCCTGCTCGCCGCCTGCGAGTCGTCAAACGCCCCGACGCCGGCCACCGCAGGTCCAGCGGCCGAGCCTGCCGCTGCACGACCAGCGACCGAACGGGCGAGCGTCGCGGCGACCGAGCCGGCGGCCCGTGAGAGCCGGCAGGCCGCCGCGGGCAACGGCCGCCGCGGTCCGGACGTCCCCTCGCCGGCGGAGCGGGACCAGCTCCCCTCGTGCGACGGCGCCGCCTTCAACGTCGCCCCCGTCGACCTCGCGCAGTTGAGCGAGATCACTCCGCTGGGCAACCTCGCCCCGCCCGACCACACCACGCCGACGGAGCACACCTACCTGCACTTCGCGGACGCCCAGGAGCGCACGACCACGCTGTACCCGCTCCAGGCGCCCGCGGACATCACGCTGCTGCTGGTCAGGTCCTCGGAAGGCTTCCAAGACCCGGAGGACCACTCCATCGCGTTCGCGCTCTGAAAGGACGTGTACGGCTACTTCAATCACGTGAAGTTCCTGGCGGACGAGGTCTCCGTGTTGCTGACAGCCGTCGACTGCGCGAGCTATGCCGATCAGGGCGCAGGTAGCTGCGAGAGGCAGGTCTTTGCGCCCATCACGGCGGGCATGGTGATCGGGCAGATCGGCCGCCTCCAGGGCAACTTTGATTTCGGGACGCTGGATATGCGCGTGACGCACGCCTTCGCCAACCCGGACCGCTACGAGTACGCGCGCACCCCGCACATCGTCTGCCCCTACGACTACTACGAGGGCGACCTCAAGCGGGAGCTCTACTCACTGCTGCCGCGCACCGAGGAGCCGCGCTGCGGCGTCGCCACCATCGACGCCCCCGGCACGCTGCAGGGCGTCTGGTTCGGGCCCGGAAGTGACGTGGTCGTCGGCTGGGAGCGGCACCTCTCGTTCGTGCCCGACAACTACGACCCGACGACCCTGGTGATCGCCGCCGGAGGCACATTCACAGAGCCGGGGCGCATCGAGTTCACGCCGGCGAGCGGCGGCACGATCAACCGCGCGTTCGCGGACGTGACCGCGGATGGGGCGCTCTACTGCTACGAGCGCGACGGCAGCGGCCGGCACGAGCGGGTGCAGAACCCCGACCTCTGAGCGGGAGGATACTGGTCCGCCTCGTCAGTGCCGGCGAGTTGCAGATCGAACGTCAGGCCGGCCGCTGCGACGCCGCCGACGCCTTCGCGACGCCAACCACCTACTTCCGGTAGACCGGCCCCGCGCACGAGCGCGAGCGGTTCGCCGGCGGCGCTGCCCGCCGTAGTACACTGCCGCCGCCGCAGCGACTCGCCGGCGCCCCACGTCCCCTCCCCGAGGGCCAGCTCACGGAGATTGTCATGAACGTCACGGCCGAAGTGGGCATCGCCCACATCCTCAAGGCGGAGGGCATCGAGTTCGTCTCCACCTTTCCCACCAACGGCGTCAACAACGCGCTCGGCCCGGAGGGCGTGCGGCTGGTGATGATGCGCGACGATCGCTACGCGATCGCCGTGGCCGACGCCTACTCCCGGGTGAACAACGGCGAGAAGATCGGCGTCGCCACGGTGATGGGGGGTGTGAACTCCGCCGGGCTGCAGGTGGCGTATGCCGGGCTGGCCCAGGCCTTCGAGGACGGCTCGCCGATGCTGGTGCTCACCGACGGCGTGCCGAGCGGGGCCACTCAGAACGCCCACTTCGACCCGATCGAGGCGCTGCGCCACGTCACGAAGTGGGCAGCGCGCGTCGATACCCCAGCCCGCACCCCGCAGTTCATGCGCCGGGCCTTCACCCTGCTGCGCACGGGGCGTCCGGGGCCGGTGCTGCTGGCGGTGCCCCGCAACATGGGCGAGTACGACGAGGACTCGCACCCGTACGTGCCGGTGAGGGGCTGGCGCTCCGCACCGGACCAGGACGACGTGGCCCGGGCCGCCGAGGTGCTCCGCAACGCTCGCAAGCCGCTGATCTTCGCCGGCGAAGGCGTGCTCTATGCGGGCGCCTCGACGGAGCTGCTGGCACTCGCCGAACTGACCCAGGCGCCGGTGCTGACCACGCTGAAGGCCAAGGGCGCCTTCCCGGAGACCCATCCGCTTTCGCTCGGCGTGCGCGGCGGCCCGGCCTCGACCTTCCTCGAAGAGTGCGATGTGCTCTTTGCCGTGGGCGCGAGTCTCTCGCCCAATCGCTTCAGCCACGCCGTGCCCAACCCCTCCGACAAGGAGGTCGTGCAGTGCGTGGTCGACGAGTGGGACCTCAACAAAATGCTGCCGACCGACCACGCGGTGATCGGCAACGCTCGACTGACGCTGGCGGCCCTGAACGAGCAGCTTGGCGGTGGTAATAGCAGCAACGGCAGCAACCGCGACCCCGCGTTTTCCGGTCAGATCGAGAGCGAGAAGGCGGCCTTCGACGCCGAATACGCGGTGCACCTGGGGTCGAGCGAGCAGCCGATCAACCCCTATCGGGTCTACGCCGGCCTGCAGCAGGTGCTCGATCCCGAGAACTCGTTCGTGACCCACGAATCGGGCAACACGCGCGACCAGCTCAGCACGACCTACCGCACCAGCATCCCGCGTGGATTCCTGGGCTGGGGCAACGTCTCGACGCTGGGTTTCAGTTTCGGCGCCGTCGTGGCCGCGAAGCTCGCCTTCCCGCAGCGGCAGTGCGTCGCCGTGAGCGGCGACGCCGGCGTCGGCTACATGCTGGGCAACCTGGAGTCGGCCGTCCGCAACGAGCTGGGCGTCACCGTCTTGCACATCAGCAACGGCGGATTTGGCGGCTACGGCCCGGGCTTCTGGGGCACCGGCCACGACCCGTACACCCACGAGGTGATGGACCACACACAGATCGATATGTCGCAGGCGGTCTCGAACCTGGGCTACCACTCGGAGCGGATCGACGACCCGGCCGAGGTCGAGCCGGCGCTACAGCGCGCCCTCGAACGCAACAAGCAGGGTCAGCCCGCGTACATCGAGTTCATTTGCAGCCAGTTCCCGGTCTACGGGGGCTGGGTGACGGACCCCTCAGCGAACCGCTAGTCGAGCCCGATCACCTTGCGGGCGCCGACCAGCGAGAGCACCTCGTTGGTACCGTCCTCGATCGTCGAGGCGCGCGCGTCGCGGAAGATCTTCTCGACGGCGGACGGCTTCGTGAGCCCGTACCCGCCGTGCAGCTGGATGGCGTCGCTGGCCACCTCGAAGGCGGTCTGCGTGCAGAAAACCTTGGCGGCGATCGAGTACTGGATGCCGCCGGCGCCCGCGGCGGCGCGAGCGGCCACCGCCCGCGAGAGCTGACGCGCGGCCTCGACCTTCGTGAACATCTCGAAGAGCCGCTTCTGCACGAGCTGGTGCTGGACGATGGGCTTGCCACCCTGCAGCCGCTGCTTCGCGTAGACCAGCGCCTCGTCGAAGGCAGCGCGTGCAACGCCCGTGAAGGTGGAGCTCATGCCCGCGTTCGCCCCGGCCAGGACCCCCTCGAGGACGGCGTCGTACGTGTCGGGCATGACCAGCATGTAGTCGCGAGGCAGCCGCACGTCGTCGAAGAAGATCTCGCCCTGGTTGAGGGCGCGCTGCCCCAGCTTGTCCAGCGGCTTGCCCCGCGAGACGCCCGGGAGGTCGAGCGGGATGAACGCGACGCCGCCGCCCGCCATCCCCCGCGACGGTTCGACGCCGAGGAAGGCCAGCGCGTGGGTGGCGATGGTGCCGTTGGAAACCCACGCCGACTTCTGACCCGAGATCACCCACTCGTCACCATCGAGGCGGGCCTTCAGTTCGTGCGTGATCTCGGGGTCAGTGAACTCCTCGCCGCCCATGTTCAGCGTATCGGAGCCGTGCATCGGCTCCGTGATCGCCCAGCAGCCGACGTAACGAACCTCCGTGTCAGCGACGTAGGGCTTCACGAACTTCTCGATCAGCTCCTGGTTGCCGCTCATCGCGGCCCACCGGAAGGGGAAGCCAGCGACGCCAACGGCGATGGAGAAGTCCGCGCTCGCCCAGCCCAGCTCTTCGGCGAAGATGTGGGCCTCGATCGGGCTCATCGGCGGGCTGCCGCCCAGCGCCTCCGGGAAGCCGCGAGCGTGGTAGCCGAGGCCGTACATCTGGCGCATCACGTCCCAGAACGGCGAGCCGGGTGCGATCACATCAGCCGGATCGGCGAACCCGTCCAGCTCCGCGGCGGCCGGTCGCACGACCTCAACGCCGAACTGGTGGATCTCGCGGCGGAAGGCCTCTTCCTCCGGCGTGCAGGCGGGACTGGTCGCGGTCTCCATCGTCATCGTTCGCTCCTTGTTCTGCGTGCCGGTCCGGCGCTCGCTCAGTCGCTGAGGATGCGGTCCTCCAGGTCGAGCGCTCGGGCAAGGTAGATCAGTTCCTCCTCGCGCCAGGGCAAGGGGGCGGGTTCCTGGATCATCCGGCTGTCACTCAGCTCCTCAACCACCGCCTCGTCGCCCTCGAAGGGCTGGCCGTACTTCATCTCGAAGAACATCTCCTCGAACGGGGGCTTGGGGGTCTGACCGCCGGCCTCCCACGACTCGGCCGGGTAGCCCACGGCCTGGAGGCAGACCGGGACGGCGGACTCCGGGAGGTCCAGCAACTTCGCCGCGCGCTCAATCGCCGGGCCGCTCATCAGGCACGAGCCCAGGCCCTCGTCGTAGGCGACAAGGGTGGCCTGGGCGATCGCCTGCCCCACGTCCATGTAGGCGAACGGGGCGAGCCCCATCGCCGCCCCGGCGGCCATGAAGCCGGGCCGCAGGCGCTCGTTGATCTCCGCCTTCGTCGCCTCCACGTTGGTGCCGATGCGCCGAACGTCGGCCAGCCCGAGCACGCTCTCGATCCAGCGGGCGCCCTCGTAGACGCCGGGCTCGTTGTACCAGAGCAGGAAGCAGGGCGCGGTCTGCATCTGCTGGTAGCCGATGGGGGGCGTGATCGCCTTGATCAGCTCGTCCGACGCCTGGTCGCGCCAGATCACGATGGCGCGGACGTTCATCACGTTGCCGGCGCACGATGACCGGCGGGCTGCCTCCAGCATCTTCTGAATCTTCTCCCGTTCAACCTCGCGAAACGGGATGAAGAAGCGGATCGTCCGCCGCCGCCCGATCACTTCCTTCAGTTCCACTTCGCACCTCTTCCTGGTGAGCTGGCTGTCGGTTGATGCACGGCCGAAACCTACACTCCGGCTCTCGCTTCTGTCAGATGCCGGAAGTCCCTGACTCGACCGCGACGGCTGCCCCGGCGGCTCTGCGGCTTCTCCGCGGCTACTCGCCCGTTACTCGGCTGCCGCTGGCTCGACGCCGATCACGCCTGCCTCGATGAAGCCGCGCACCTCGTCCGCGCTGAACCCGGCCGCCGCGAGGATGTGCTCGCTGTGCTCGCCCGGCTTCGCCGCGCCGCGCTCCGCCCCGCCGGGCGTGCGCGAGTGCTTCACCGGCGTGTTCGAGACTTTCAGCGTGCCCCCGGTCCACGTCGGCAGCTCCACGATCATGTTGCGGTCGTTGACCTGCAGGTCGGCCGCCATCTCCGCGATGTTGTTGAGTGGCCCGACCAGGAAGTGCTCGCTCAGTTCGTCGAGCCACTCTGCCTGCGTCCGCATTCGCGTCGCCGCGAACATCAGCGGCTCGAGCTCGGCGTAGTTCCGGGTCCGCAGCACGTTCTCGGAGAAGCGCTCGTCCACGGCCAGTTCGTCCGCTCCGATCATCCCGCAGAACAGCTGCCAGTTGCGGTCGCGCACCCCTGCCACCACGAACCACCCGTCGCTCGCCGGAAAGGCCTGGTGCGGCGTGCTCAGGGGGTGCCGCAGCCCCGCCCGCGGCTGCACCTCGCCGGTGCCGAAGTAGCGCACGACCGGGTTCTCCATCAGCGCTACCTGGCTGTCCAGCATGGCGACATCTACCTGCTGCCCCAGGCCGCTGGTCTGCCGCTCGACCAGCGCGGAGAGCACCCCGATCGCCGTGAACATGCCGGCCGCCATGTCCCCGATCGAGTAGCCGGCCCGCGACGGCAGCGGGTCGGAGGCGTGCCCCGTCGTCGACATCAGCCCGCCCATCCCCTGCACGATGATGTCCACCGCGCCGCGCTCGCGGTACGGGCCAGTCTGACCGAAGCCGGAGGTGGAGGCGTAGATCAGCTCCGGGTTGACGGCGCTCAGCGCCTCATAGCCGAAGCCCAGCCGCTCCATCGTCCCCGGCGAGAAGTTCTCCGTCACCACGTCGGCTTGCCGCACCAGCCGGTGCACGATCTCCGTCGCCTCCGGCGCCTTGAGGTCCAGCATCAGGCTCTTCTTCCCCCGGTTGACGGAAAAGAAGTAGGTGCTGACGTCGTGCACGTGAGGTCCGCCGCCGCGGC
>JASLOV010000041.1 GCA_030745285.1 Dehalococcoidia bacterium
GGGCGGCGTTACCGCCGTCGGCGTTCTTCAGCTCGGTGGAATCGACGTCGTGGAAGCCCTATCGGGACCTGCTCGACGGCGATGGCAATATCGTGCTCAACCTCGGCGCGTGGCTGGTCCGCAGCCAGGGACGGACCGTCCTGGTCGACACCGGGATCGGCGGCCGCCCGGTGCAGATGCCGATGCAAGAGCCGGCAGAGTTGCCCTCCGTGATGGAGGCGGCCGGCGTCACGCCCGACGAGGTCGACATCGTCGTCTTCAGCCACCTCCACTTCGACCACACCGGCTGGAACACCGTGGATGACGGCGGCACGGCACGACCGCTGTTCCCGAACGCCCGCCACGTGGTGCAGCAGCAGGAGTGGGACCACTGGACCTCCGGCGATCCAGAGCGCCAGGCGGCGCGCTACGACGACTCGCTGGCCCCGCTCGAGCAGGCGGGCCTGATCGACTTCGTCGATGGGGAGCATGAAGTGACATCGGAACTGGTCGCGATTCCCACACCGGGGCACACCCCGGGCCACGTGTCGTTCGTCGTCGCCAGCGGCGGCGAGCGTGCCTACCTGCTCGGCGACGCCGCCCATCACCCCGTGCAGGTGACCGAGCCGACCTGGTCGCCGAACGCCGACATCGACCCGAGGCTGTCTGCCGAGACGCGCGCCGCACTCTTCGAGCGCATCGAGCGCGAGCGGGCGCTGATCGCCAGCGGCCACTTCGAGTTCCCCGGCCTCGGGCACGCAGGGCGCGTGGACGAGCGGCTGCGGGTCGAACCGCGGGAGGGTGGGGGCTAGGTTCTGGGGCCCGCCCCCGGCGTCGCGGCGCCGCTGCCCATCAGCTCGATCAGGCGAGTGGCGTCGGGCTCCGACTCGAGCCGGGCGCAGAGTTCGATCAGCTCGTCCTGCGCGCCGGCGTCGAGGTAGCCTGCCGCCATCTTGCGGAACTTGGCGACCACCTCGTCGCGGGTGACGGGGTTCTCGTTGCCGCCGGCGTAGGAGCCGCCTCGCACCTTCCCCCACTCTTCGAGCACCGTGCCGTCACGCAGCCGCAGCTCGACCGAGTTGCCTTGCACGTCACGGCCGATCGATGTGTCGTGGACGATCTCGATCTTCGAGATCATCTCGAGCACGTGGGGGGCGCCGATCTTCTCCTCGGTGAACTGGTGGGCGAAGACGTCCCGTTCCAGCAGCATGATCGCGGTCACGTATTGAAGGTTGAGCTGGGCCGAGGCGATCGTCGTCGGGACATAGGGCCAGCCGACGTTCTTGAAGGGCGCCCCGGCGAGCGGGATGGTGACGCGTTCGATCTCCTCGGGCGGCAGGGGGTGGCGGCCCTGCAGCGACTTGATCGCCTCGAGCGTCGGATGGTTGGGCACGCGGCAGGCCCACATCTTGATGTTCACGCCGTGCGAGTGGAAATCGGTCATGGACCCGCCGGTGCCGAGCCCAGCGGCGAGCTGGTCGAGGTTGTAGGCGTCGGGCCCGCGGTTGCCAGTGTGGGCGGCTGGGAAGCCGCCGAACTCGGCCTCGAAAACGTTGGGCGCGTTCGTGAAGCCGTTGGCCGCCAGCAGCGCGCCGAAGGTGCCGGCCCGGGCTGCCTGCCCGGCCAGCAGGCGTTTTCCCATCCCGCCGTGGTGAGTGAACATCAGGCTAGCCGCCTGCTGGCCGGCGTGCCCGAGCAGGTCGACGGCCTGGCCGGCGTCCAGCCCTAGCGCCTGGCCGGCCGTTCCCGCCGATGCGAACGTCCCGGTCAGCCCCGGCCCGTGGAACCCGATCTCCGTGTGCGGGATGCGGCCGACGCAGCGCCCCACCCGCGACGCCACCTCGATGCCGGTGGTGACGGCCGAGATCAAGTCTTCCCCAGACATCGGGCCCGACAGCGGTTCGTCGCCGGCGGCGCGGTGCTCGGCGAGCGCGAGAGCCGAGGTGAGGGTGACCGACCCGTTGTGCCCGCCGGCGCCGACGTCGTCGATCTCGAAGGCGTGGACGGCGGTGCCGTTGATCATCGCCGCCGTTGGCGGCGAGAAGCGCAGGTCTGTGCCCCAGACCGCCGCCGTGCCCGCGCCCTCCGAGGCGGCGAGCGTGCGTCGAAGCGCCGCCGACCACGGCAGCGCGGCGCCGAGCAGGGCCGCGCCGGCGGTATCGAGGATCATCAGCTTGATGTGCTCGACGATCTCGGACGGGATGTCGTCGAAGCGTGCGCCGGCGATGTACTCGGCGACCGCTTGGGTGTGGTGATGGGTCATCGCTCTCCTCCTACTGGCCTCCGCTACCGGGCCGCGACCAGTTCGGCGACGGCGGCGACGTCCGGGGCGTCCTCGAGCGACGCGACGGCGTCGATGATCGCGCGGCGGTGTGCCTGATCGATCGAGTGCGCCGCGTAGCGGTCGAACTTCTCGCAGACGTCGTCCCAGCCCATCGGGTTCTGCGGAGAGCCCGTGAAGGGGCGCGCCGGCAGGACGTGCTGCTCGCCGGCGAGTTCGAGGGTCACGGTCACGCCGTCCTCGGCCGGCAGCAGGGCGACATCGCGGGCGATGGCGCGCACGACCGCGTTGGCGACCGTCTCGTCGTTGAGCGCGAGCGGGTCGGAGGCGTCGCGTGCGACCGCGACCGCCACCGCGAAGGGGAGGCTGTACTGGGCGCCCATGACGTTGTCGGGGTCGCGGACCTGGTGGCGTGCCTCGAGCATGCGGCCGCTGCCGTGGATCGTGACCGCGCTGAGCGCGCCGGCGTCGAACGGCTGCCCGGCCTGCAATCGCTCGGCCTTGAAGTCCTGGATTGCCTGCACGACCGACTGGTGGCTGGCGTGCGTCGGGAACGATTTGTGGAAGGGCGGACGGACGGCCCAGCGCTCCCCGAGCCCGTCGACGAGGCCTTCGAGGTCTGCGCCCGGCAGCGAGAAGGCGTTGAAATAACCGAAGCGCCCCTCCAGCACCGTCGATGGCCCCGTCAGCCCCTTCGCGGCCAGCAGCGCGCTCTCGAGGCCGAGCTGGCTCGCTCGGCCGAGGTGAATGCGCTTGGTGTCGGCACCCTCCCAGGCGAACTCACCGAGGCCGGATGCGGCGGACCCCGCGATCCCCAGCGCGTTCACGAGGCCGCGCTCGTCGAGGGTGAGCAGCTTGCCGGCGGCGCCGGCGGCGCCGAGCGGCCCCTGAGTCCCCGGGTTATGGAACCCGCGGTCGCTCTCCAGTCCGGTGGCGGCGCGCATGATGCGGGCAGAGAGCTCCGCACCGACAACGAGCGCGAGCAGCAGCTCTCGTCCTGGCAGGTGGTGGTGCTCGGCCAGCGCCAGCGCCGCCGGGAAGACGGTGCCGGCGGCGTGCGACCCGGTGAGCGGCTCGCACTCGAAGGCTCCGATCATCGTGCCATTGGCGAAGGCGGCGCGGGCGACATCGGCGCGCCACAGCTGGCCGATCACCGTTGCCTGCGGCGCTCCCTCGAGCTCGCGGACGAGCTCGTTCACCGCCCGCGACCACGGTTGGTGCGAGCCGACGAATCCCGCCGCGAGGGCATCGAGCACGAGGACCTTGAACTCGTCGATCAGCTCCGGCGGCACATCCTCATAGCGCGTTGCGGCGACGAACGCGGCGACCTCGCAAGTCTCGTTCATGATCGAGAGCGCAGTCGCGCATGGGTCAGTTGATGGCCGCCTCTACCAGCGAGTGGTCACGAGCGTCGGGAATCGGGTTCTTCAGCAGGTAAGCGATCTTGCCGTCCCGGTCGATCACAGCGGTGAGGCGCTCGGCCGCGCCGAGAGCGTCGTTCCAGGTGTCGTAAGCGCGAGCGACCTCGCCCTTCATATCGGCCAGGAGCGTGAACGGGATGCCCTCGTGCTGCTTGAAGGCGGCGTGCACGAAGCGGGTGTCGCGGCTGATGCCCAGCACGGTCGCGCCCTTCTCGATCCACGCGGAGTGGTCGTCCCGGATCACGCAGAGCTCATCGGTGCAGATGCCGGAGAAGTCGGAGAAGTAGAACACCAGCACGACGGGCGTGCCGCGCAGCGCGGAGAGCGTGACCTCCTCGTTGTTCTCATCCGGGAGCGTGAAGTCAGGCGCCTCCTGACCGATCTCGATGGCCATTGCGGTGTCCCCTCGCGATTCTCAGTCCTTGATTCGATGGGCCGCTGTAACGCGGCGACGGGAGTGTAGCAGGGCGTCGTTAGACGCGGACCCGGGGCCCCGGGGCGTGGCCGCGTCCGACGGCAGCGCTCAGTTCAGTTCGGCCGTGGCGAAGACGACGCGGAAGGGGACGCAGTAGATGACGGCGACGCGCAGCGAGTCGAGCTCGATGCCGGCAGGTAGCTCGTAATTGACGTTGCCGCGGGTTGCCCGCACCGCGCCGAGGTCGACCGCGCCGGCAGCGTGGACGTCACCGGCCGGGTCCAGGGTGAGGAAGACGTGGAGGTCGGGACCGTTGCGCACCTCGTAGTCCTCGAAGCGCAGCATGCCGGAGCCATCCGGGGCACGCACGAGCAGGACGGCGCCGGAGCCGTGGTGGAAGGAGTCGGCGCCGACGAGCTGCCCGCTGGCGATCAGCATGCCGACCGACGCCGGCGCAGCGGCAGCCCCCGCAGCGGCAGGAGTGGCCGGGGCAGGAGTGGCCGGGGCAGGAGTGTCGGGAGCGGGAGTGTCGGGAGCGGGAGTGGCCGGGGCAAGGGTGGCTGCGGGTGTGGCCGCAACCGGAGTTGCCGCCGGTGTGGCCGCAGCAGGTGGGGGAGCGGCGGCGGCCGGGGTTGCTGCCGCCGGCGGGGCAGCCGTTGGTGTCGCGGGGGCTGCCGTCGATGCGGCCGGAGTGGCTGCGGCAGGGGTCGCCGCAGCGGGCGCGGCCGGCGCGGCGGCGCTGCCGGCGGGCACGACTGCAAAGCCGAGTGCCTCGTCGAGCGAGGCGCCCCTGTCGATCAGTGGAGTGACCAGGTACCAGGTGGTGGCCGCGCCCGTGACCAGCAGAACGGCTGCTCCGGCGGAACCGGCGGCCCAGGCCAGCGGATGACGGCGGGGCGCGTACTCCCCGAGGCGATCGCGCTCGACGTCGCAGGCGGCTCGTGCGGCGAGCGCGGCGGCGGCGAGCACGACGGCCGGCATCGCGAAGGGACCGGCCGCGGCGAGCGCAATCACTGCGGCGACCGTGGCGACGGCCAGTGCGGCCGCGCCGGCCCGCCAGCAGGCGGCGACGAGGGCGACCGTGCTGCCCAGCAATAGCAGGCCGATGGCGGCGCGGCGGGCGCCCCCTTCGAGCCCGGTGGCGCGGATGGCGCCTTCACCGAGGAAGTCCGAGATCGGTTCGACCAGGAAGACCAGCAACGAGGCGATCAGGCCGGCGGCCAGCGCAAGCAGCAGGCCCGCCGAATAGAGCCGGGCGGCGCGATCAGACGCGACGATCGTCGCCGAGGTCATGCGCTGGTCCCCTCATCCGTCGCCGGCAGGCTAGCATGCAGCCGCTGGCGGATGGGGGCGGTCGATCGGCTTGTCAGACAAGCCTCGCTCGGCCCGTCAGACAGGCCGTCAGAAGCGCCGTCAGTAGCCCGTCAGACGGGTGTCGACCGGGCCGCTCGCTCGCTCCGAGGCCCCTCACCGGCGCCGCCCGTCGTTCGCCGCGCGCTAACCGTCGGTCGTCGAAAGGGCCCGAACGATCAAGCGTTCGGAACCTCGGCGGGGGTGCAATATGCGACTGCGGCCACCGCCGTTGCATACTTAGTGCTGCGCGGGTGGTCTCGGGGGTTCGCTCCCTTTCGTCCCCAGGGCCCGCCTAGGTTGGCGGGAACGTCTAGATGAGCAGTTGCAAGCAGGAGACCGAAGAGAGCACCACCACTACCTGCAAGCACCACTGGAAGATCGGCACTCCCAACGGGAGCGTGAGCCAGGGCGTCTGCCGTCATTGCGGCGAAAGCCGAGAGTTCGCAACCGGATGGGTCTCCGGCATGATGCGACGCCGGCCCCGCACGAGTAAGAAGTAGCGACGTGAGCACACGGTCGGGTCCGCGCCGGGCGCGGCCGCACGTGTACACAACCGTCAAGGCCGGCGCAGGTATCGACCACCAGTCCCAATGCCAGTCGGGGCCGGCCGCGCAAGGGCCTCATTGGAGCAGCAAGTGACGCAAGCACCGGCCGGCGGCGGGTCGACGCCACCGCTCGGGATCTGCCCGTACTGCCGCGAGATCGTCGGATCTCCGCGGTCCTTCGCGTCCTCGTGGCACGTGGGGACATCGGACGACGTGCCGTCGTGCTGCGTGACGGGGCACTACCTGCGACAGCAGGCCCAGAGACAGCAGGCGCCGCCGCCGCAGTCATCGGGGCCGATCAACATCGCCTCGCCGGCGCGCGGCGGTCAGACATCGCCGCTGATCATCGTGGACGAGTCGAGGTAGCTGGCCTCATCGCAACCCGCACAGGCGAGCGCGCAGGGGTCCGTGCAGCCGTGCGGGGAGCGCCTCGTGACCTCGTTTGATGGCGTCAGGGTGCTCGACCTCTCGGACCGCCTCTCCGGCGCGTACGCGGCGAGACTGTTCGGAGACTTCGGCGCAGAGGTCACCCTGGGTGAGCCGCTGATCATTGGTTGCTTCCCGCCGAGCGCGGCCGGTCCTCCGATCGTCTTCCCGGTCGGCACCACGATCGTCTCGTGAAGTGCAGAGGACGCCACTGGCGACAGGAGCGCTTCGCGGTCGTTCACGGTCACCGTGCTCGACACGACACCCCCGAAGATCGCCCCGGCGTCGCGCCGGGGCGATCTTATGATTGCGGTGAGTTGGCGCTGCCCGGCCCCGGGGCTTGCTTCGAGGCTTGACCCGGCGACGTTAGCCCTCGGGCCGGTCCCCGGTGCTCATCCAGTTGAGGAAGTTCTCGCGACCGACGGCCGCGACGAGTTCGATGCGGACGCCCAGCGTGTCCTGCGGGCTCAGGTACGCGAAGCCCGTTGGAGCCCCGCCGCCCTCCGGCTCTCGGAGCGAGACCAGCTCCGCCTCGATGCCGTGTGTGGCGGCTTGCTCCAGCGTCTCCGCGATATCGTCGACCCAGTAGCCGAGGTGGTAGATGCCCTCACCGTGCTCCCGCAGATGCACCGTGGCGCTCCATTCGACGTCGCTGGTGGGCTGTACCAGCTCCAGGAAGGGGGGGCCGGTGGATGAGAAGGCGAGTTTCGCGCCGATGCCAGGGTGAGGCTCCCCGTGCCACAGCGCCGGCGGCCGCGTCGCCGGCGGTGGTGAGGACGCGGGAGCGCGCTCGCGCCACTCGGCGACTCCGAACGCCGCGGTGTATCGCTCCTTCGCGGCATCGATGTCACGCACCACGATCCCGATGTGGTACGGCGCCCCGAGATCGAGCGCGGCCGGCACATCATCCATCGCTGGCCTCCCTTTCGCCTCCGCTGCGCGACTCAGGGGCCACCGCCCGCGAGTGGCAAGCTATGATTCCGCTCGTCAGACGGGGCGAAGTGTACAGCCACAGCTTGATCGCTCCCTCGATGGGGCGGTGAAGGAGGTGGAACCCTGACGCCAGAGTCACCGACGGAGGCCGAGGTGATGTCGTGGTTCGACTCGCTCAGTAACTGGGGCAGATGGGGCGACGACGACCGGCTGGGCACGCTCAACCTGATCACGACGCAGAAGCGGGCGCAGGCGGCCGCGCTCGTGCGTGAGGGGACGACGGTCTCCTGCGCCTGGACCATCACCTACGCCAATGACGCCGACGCGGTCAGCCCTCCTCGCCACTTCATGCTCGCCGGTGACAGCGAGGTGCCGGATGACCAGATCGGCCGCAGCAACGCGCTCGACGCCTTCCTGATCTCGCCGCACGGCTTCACGATCACTCACCTCGATGCCCCCGCGCACACCTTCTGGCGGTCGCGCGAGGGCGAAGAGCGCACGATGTTCAACGGCGTGCCCGCCAACAGCGTGCGCGTGCGCGACGGCGCGACGGAAGGCTCGGTCGAGCTGGCGGGTGACGGCATCGTCTCGCGCGGGGTGC
>JASLOV010000042.1 GCA_030745285.1 Dehalococcoidia bacterium
CCGCGTTCGACGAGGTGCAGACCACGCCACCGTTTTCGCCGCAGAACGCCTTCAACGAAGCGGCCGAGTTCATGTAAGTCACCGGGATGATGTCGTCCGTGCCGCCGAAGTGCTCGCCCAGCTCCGCCCAGGCGGCCTGCACGTCCGGCGTCGACGCCATGTCCGCCATCGAGCAACCCGCCTCCATGTTCGGCAGCACTACCTGCTGGTGGTCGCCGGAGAGGATGTCCGCCGCCTCCGCCATGAAGTGGACGCCGCAGAAGACGATGTAGGGCGCCTCCGGCCGCTCCGCCGCGTAGCGCGCCAGCATAAAGGAGTCGCCGCGCTCGTCGGCGAACTGGATGATGTCCTCGCGCTGGTAATGGTGCCCGAGCACGACGACCTGGTCGCCGAGGGTCGCTCGTGCCGCCCTCACCCGCTCCACCAGCTCGCCGGCGTCGAGCGACCGGTACTCGCCGGGGATGTCCGGCTGCCACGAGCCGAACGAGCTCTCCTGCGAGAGTGGGATCGTCTCGATGCCGCTGTCAGACTCGCACTGAAGCTGTGCGACCGGGCTGCCGACCATCTGGAGCGCCATGTGCCGAACCTGTCCGTGCGGGGAATCCGGACTTAGTGTACTGAGTACGCTAAGTCGTTTGCGTACATCCTACGCTTAGGCCTTGTACCCGGTCAATCGGCATACCCCGCCGCTGCCCTCTTCGCCCCAACCTCGGCGTGAAGAAAGGCCACGTCACGACAGTGAACGCTGAGCGCGGAGCACCGGCGCGTGGGCGCGCTGCCAGCCGATCGACGGTCAGTTGCCGACCGGCTGGCACAGATCTGCTTCTAGCCGGAGGCTGCTCCGGCGCGGACCCGGCGCCCTGCAGGCGCATCGTGTACAAGACGATCGCGAGCAGGATTGCTCCGCCCATGATCGGGGTGGAGACCTGCTTCCAGATGGCCTCGCCCGAGAGCAGCCCGACGATGAAGCCGATCAGCCCGACATTCATTGCCAGCAGGATCGGGGTGTCAGCCCACGACCACAACTCGCGCCGCGCGACCGTAGCCACGGCCATCAGCGCGATGATCGCGTTCGTCATCACGCCGACGAACATCAGGTGGTCGAGCACGAGCACCTGCCCCAGCGGGGCTGCGTCGAAATCCTCCGCGTACTTGTTGATGATCAAGACGAAGTAGCCGAGGTTGAGCACCAGCCAGACGACGCTGAGCGCAGCGAACCGCTCCTCCGCCCCGCCGATCCAGTCGACGGCCTTCAGGTCGGGCCACATCCGCCAGAGATAGATCAGGGGCGCCGCCAGTTCGAGCGGCAGGCTCATCATCACCAGCGGCAGCACATCCATCAGCAGGCCGAGCATGAGCGAGAGCCCGCCGAGGAACGGCAGCAGGATCTGGAGCACACCGAGGCGGCCGGGCAACGGCAGCCGCCCGCGCCTGAACGCCCACTCGCTCAACGCCATGCTGACAGGGATGAGGAATCCGACGACCATCGTCGCCGGGTGCGACCCCTCGCCGTCTTCGATGAAGATCTCGTTACCGGTGGTGATCTGAATGGCCCAGATCACACCCAACACGGCGCCGATGCCGGAACTGGCCACGGCGGCGAGGATGCCGAGATGCGGCACCGTCAATTCGCGGCCGCGGGCGCGCATCGCGACCCAGCCGAGGAAGGCGATGACGACCGCGGTTACCAGGCTCCCCACAATCGGCCGCACCCAGCTGACCGTCGTCAGGAAGACCACCAGGTAGACGATAACGGTGGCCGCCGCGGCGTGGGCGAGCCCTCGTCCGATCATCTCCTCACGCCGGCTGATCTCGCCGCTGCCGAAGAGCCAGAGCGAGGCGGCGATCACCGAGAGCGTGATCCAGCCCAGCGTTCCCCCGTGGACATGGGTCAGCAGCGTCTGATGGCCCTGCTGCCCCTTGAACTCCACGAGGTCGGTGCCATTCAAGATGCCGACCACGACGGTGAAGATGAAGATCAGGAGCGAAACCTGGAGCAACATCCGGATTTCGCGAGTGAATGGGGTCTCCGCCCCGGCGGCTTAAGCTGACATCGGCGTCCTCTCTGCCTCAGTCCCCTCCGACGTTGGCGAGTAGCCTACTCCGTTCACAGCCGTGATACCACACCCGTGCTTACGCGCATCAGCGGTTCGAAGCGGCCAACGCCTGCCCAGCAGTCAGCGGCGGCCGCGCGCGTATCGTCGGCGACGTTCTCGGCGCGACGCCTTGAGCCCTGAAGGCCTGGCCAAGACGTTAGCTCCGCAGGCGCGGCACCACGTCCGTCGTCACCCGCGTGAGCTGTTCGAGGCGGTCGCCGCCGGCGAAGACGAGGTTGAAGTGCCGCACGCCGGCCTCCACGAACCCGCCGAGCCGCTCGACCCACATCTCCGCGTCGCCGTAGACGGTGTAGCGCTCGAAGCGCTCGAAGGGAGTGCGGTAGGTCGACTCGATGCGCGCCGCCATCGTCGTCAGCGCCTCCGCCAGGTCGTCGTCGAACATCCCCCAGAGCTGGAGCGCGGGGCGGATCGCGTCCGGATCGCGACCCTGCCGCTCGGCCTCCTCGCGCACGACGACCAGCCCCTCGGCGAAACGCTCCGGGGTGATCACGAACGGCATCCACGCATCGCCGAAACGGCCCGCCCGCCGCTGTGCGGGCGCAGCGCGGCCGCCGACCCAGATCGGGATCGCCGGTTCGGGCACAACGTCGAGCACGGCGTCCTCCACCGTGATCGCCTCGGAGTCCAGGCGCGGCCGCGCCCCCCCCCACCCCCCCCCCAGCGCCGCCAGCGCCGGATCGCGGC
>JASLOV010000043.1 GCA_030745285.1 Dehalococcoidia bacterium
GGCGGCAGCGCCGGCAGCGAGAGCACGCCCGCGTTCATCCCGCGGGCGTGGGCCCCGAGCAGGCGGCGCTCGCGGTCATCGGCCCGCCGCCAGTCGTCGGCGGCGCGACCCGCAAGGCCGAGGCGGCGCATGAAGCGATCCGCCTCCAGCGAACCCGCACCGGTCACCTCCGCCACACGCCCACCGGCCAACCGCCGCATGCCGTCGATCTGGAAGAGCCGGTCCTGGGCGTGCACGAAGCCCTGGCCGAACAACGCGTCCTCATCGCTCTCGGCGAATATGTGCGGCACGCCGGCATGGTCGCGCCTGATTTCGACCGGCCCGGCGAGCCCGTCGACGGAGATGCGGCCCTGAACCTGCGGGTGCGCGCTGCTGCCCGCGGCGATGACCAACGCCTTCGCCACCCCCATCGCCTGCGTCGCCTGCAGCCGCAGCCGGGAGAACGGTGGGGACGGGGTGCCGAGGTTCGGCATCAGCAGGCGCCCATGCCGCCCCTAGTCGGGACGGTCGAGCGCGTTGATCTTTGCGACACGCGCTTCGTGGCGGCCTCCCTCGAACGAGGCGTCACGGAAGGCGCTCAGCACCTCGGCGGCGACGCCCCGGCCGATTGCCCAGGCGCCCATGCAGAGCACGTTGGCGTCAGTGTGTTTGCGCGCGCGGCGTGCGGAGAAGGTGTCGTGGCAGAGCGCCGCCCGCACCCCCGCCACCTTGTTGGCGACGATCGAGGGCCCCACCCCGTTCGAGCAGATCAGAACGCCGATCTCGTGCTCGCCCCGGGCCACCGCCTGCGCGAGCGGGATCGCGATGTCGGGGTAGTCGCACGACTGCTCGGAGTCGGTGCCGTAGTCCGCGATCTCGTCGCCGGACGCCTCAAGCTCTTCGCGCAGAATCTCCTTCAGCGCGAATCCGGCGTGGTCAGAGCCAATGGCGATGCGCATCGGTCGCGCCCCCTCGAACGAATCGTACACGAGCGGTCAGTTCAGTTCCCCGCCCAGGCCCTCCACACTCACCGCCCCCTCCCGCAACACCCGCGGCGGGTCAACCGTGAGGTCGACGACGGTCGAGGCGACGCCGCCGTCCCGCGAGCCGCCGTCGAGCACGAGCAGGTCGTCGCCGAAGATCGCCGCGACCGCGGCTGCCGAGGTGGCGGGGGCGTCGCCGTGGCGGTTGGCCGAGGTGACGGCGAGCGCGCCCCCGCAACCGCCGATCACGGCGCGGGCGAGGTCGTCGTCGGGGACGCGCAGGCCGAGGGTGCCGGCCTCGGTCGCGACGGCGCCGGCGAAGCCCGGCTTCACGCGCACGATCGCGGTGAGCGCGCCGGGCCAGTGGCGCGCGACGCGGTCGAGCGCGGCGGGGTCTTCGAGGTGGGCGGTGGCCGCCCCGGCGGCGTCGAGCAGCACGGCGATCGGCTGCTCGGCCGCCCTGCCCTTCAGCTCGGCGAGCCTCGCCACCGCCCCCGGGTCGTCGAGCGAGGCGGCCAGGCCGTAGACGGTGTCGGTCGGGATCGCGACCACTTCGCCACGCTGAAGCGCAGCGATCACCTCGTCGATGCGGTCCCCGTCAAGGACGGGCATCGTTTTCCACCAAGGCACGCCAGTCGACGAAAGGAACCACGTTGTCAAAGGCCTTGAGGTCTATGTACCGTCGCGGGAACGTCTCTCTGTTCGCGGCCATGAGATGTGCGCGCAACTCCGCCAGAATCGCCGCCGATGCCTGCTCCGCTCCAACGTGGAACTCAAAGGCCTTCCCCATCCGCTCGAAGCGCTTGCGGCTCGTATTCCAGTGAACTTGCTGGGCATCGAGTCGCCAGTAGTCGGCCCTGACCTGTCGGCCGAACACACGTATCTGCATCCAGCCAACAATCCGGTTGTAGCGCCAGCCTCCCCGGAAGAAGCGATCACCTATCCGCCGCATCGCGCCCTCGTAGCTGTTGGGAGCATCGCTTGGCGCAATGTCAGTCGGCCACGTGGATAGGAATCGGGATCGCTCCCTCTCCGTCAGACGCTGAACTTCGTTACCGTGTGCTCTAGGGTCAGTCCGATACACCGGCACCTCAAGCACAAGCCGATCTGCCAGTGACATCCGCTACCCCCGGTTGGGCCGACGTTGCGGGCACCATATCCCCCCGATACGATGCGTACCTAGCGGGACTCCTCAGGTCCAGAGGCGCAATGGTCGAGTCGACCGAATCAGCCGCGGCAGCGGATCGAATCCGCACTTCCGGCGACAGCGAGGTAGCGACCTACCTCGAGATCGCGGAGGCGCGCGAACCCGGCCAGTCGCTCACGCCCGCGCCCAACGCCCCCGAGGCGATCGCCGTCATCGACTACGGCTCGCAGTACTCGATGCTGATCGCGCGCCGCATCCGCGAGGCCGGCGTCTACTCCGAATTGATCGCGTGGGACGCCCCCTCCAGCGCCCTCAATCACCTCAAAGTGAAGGCTTTCGTGCTCTCCGGCGGCCCCGCCTCCGTCTACGACCAGGGCGCCCCGGTGCTGCCTTCGTACGTGCTCGCCTCGGAGCTGCCGGTGCTCGGCATCTGCTACGGCATGCAGTTGCTGACGCACGAGATGGGCGGCCGCGTCGCCCCGGCGACCAGTCGCGAGTACGGGCACGCCGTGATCAACATCTCCGAGCCGGAGAGCCCGCTGCTGCACGATCTGCCGTCCTCGATGCCCGTGTGGGCGTCGCACGGCGACAACGTGGTGGAGATGCCGCGAGGGTTCCGCTCGATCGCCCAGTCGGACAACTCGCCGGTGGCGGTGATGGTGGACGACGCCGGGCACCTGGGCATCCAGTTCCACCCGGAGGTCGTGCACACGCCGCAGGGCGACACGCTGCTGCAGAACTTCCTCTTTAACGTTGCCGGCTGCGAGGCGAGTTGGACCGCGGCGGCGTTCGTGGAGGAGTCGATCAAGACGATCCGGGAGCAGATTGGCGACGGGCGCGTGATCTGCGCGCTCTCCGGTGGCGTCGACTCGGCTGTCGCCGCCACGCTCGTGCACCGCGCCATCGGCGACCAACTCACCTGCATCTTTGTCGACAACGGCCTGCTGCGCGCGGAGGAGCCGGAGCGCGTCGTCAGCACCTTCCGCGAGCACATCTCGATCGACCTGCGGCACGTCGACGCCGTCGACCGCTTCCTCGGCGACCTCGCGGAGGTGACGAACCCCGAGACCAAGCGCAAGCGCATCGGCGAGACCTTCATCCGCATCTTCGAGGAGCACGCTCACGACCTCGGACAGGTCGACTTCATCTGCCAGGGCACGACCTACCCGGACGTGATCGAGTCGGCGGGCGCGGGAGGCGGCGCGGCCAAGGTAATCAAGTCGCACCACAACGTCGGCGGGCTGCCGAAAGACATGAAGCTCTCGCTCGTGGAGCCGCTGCGCAACCTCTTCAAGGACGAGGTGCGCCGCGTCGGCGCCGAGCTGGGCCTGCCGCACGAGATGGTGCAGCGCCAGCCCTTCCCCGGCCCCGGCCTCGCCATCCGCATCATGGGCGAGGTGACGCGAGAGAAGCTCGAAGTGCTGCGCGCCGCCGACTGGGTGGTGATGGACGAGATCAAGAAGGCCGCCAAGTACTACGACCTCTGGCAGTCGTTCGCCGTCCTCACCGACGTCCGCACCGTCGGCGTGCAGGGCGACTACCGCACCTACGGCCACTGCATCGCCCTGCGCTGCGTCACCGCCGAGGACGCGATGACCGCCGACTGGGCGCGCCTGCCGTACGACCTGCTGGCCTCGATCTCCAGCCGCATCACCAACGAAGTGCCCGAGGTGAACCGCGTCGTCTACGACATCACCTCGAAGCCCCCGGGCACGATTGAGTGGGAGTGAGCGGCTTGCGACCGGGCGAGTGGGGACAACGGGCGACGAACACGGAGGCGGCGGAATGACCATGAACGTACTGCTACTGGGCTCGGGCGGACGCGAGCACGCGATCGCGTGGCGCGTCGCGCAGTCACCACTGCTGGCCAAGCTCTGGACCGCGCCCGGCAACGCCGGCACGGCCGAGCTCGGCGAGAACGTCGATGTCGGCGTGATGGACATCGAGGGCGTGGCCGCGCTCGCGAAGGAGATCAAGGCCGACCTCGTGATCGTCGGGCCGGAGGACCCGATGGCGGCCGGCATCGTCGACCGGCTGACGGTCGAGGGCTTCCGCGTCTTCGGCCCGTCGCAGGCGGCGGCCGAGATCGAGGCCTCGAAGACCTTCGCGAAGGAGCTGATGGCCGGCGCCGGCATCCCCACGGGCGCAGCCGAGACATTCGACGACGCCGACGCAGCCCGGCGCTACGCTCGCTCGCTCGACAGCACGCCGGTGATCAAGGCGGACGGGCTGGCCGCCGGCAAGGGCGTCACCGTCTGCGAGAACATGGAGGAGGTCGAGGCGGCGATCGACCTGATCATGACGGACCGCGTCTTCGGCGAGGCCGGCGCGCGCGTGCTGGTCGAGGAGCGGATGAGCGGCCCGGAGACCTCCGCCCACGCCTTCACCGACGGCGTCACCGTCGTGCACATGCCCTTCTCCTGCGACCATAAGCGCATCTTCGACAACGATCGGGGGCCGAACACCGGCGGCATGGGCGCCTACTCCCCTCCCGACTGGCTCAGCGGCGACGAGCAGAGCTTCATCAAGCACGACGTCACCGAGCACATCGTGCAGGCGATGTTCGATGCCGGGCGTCCCTACCGCGGCGTAATCTACCCCGGCATGATGCTGACCGAGCAGGGCCTGCGGGTGATCGAGTTTAACTGCCGCTTCGGCGACCCGGAGACGGAGGTCGTGCTGCCGCGCCTGCAGAGCGACCTGCTCGAGATCTGCGACGCGGTCGCACACAATCGCCTGGCCGACGTCGAGGTCGAATGGTCGGACGACGCCGCGGTCGGGGTGATCATGGCCTCGGGCGGCTACCCCGGCTCATACCAGACCGGTGTGCCGATCTCGGGCGTCGAGGATGTCGATGAGGATGTGCAGGTATTCATGGCAGGCGCGAAGCGGCAGGACGGTCAACTGGTCACCAGCGGTGGCCGCGTGCTCTGCGTCGTCGCCTCCGGCGCGACGATGGCCGAGGCGCGCGACCGCGTCTACGACAACGTCGGCCGCATCTCCTTCGAGGGCGCGCACTATCGCACCGACATCGGCGCGGGCGCGGCGGCCGGGGTGACGCCGGTGAAAGCACGATGAGCGCGCTCGTCGCCGTCCTCATGGGTTCGACCTCGGACGAGGAGCGGATGGCCGGTTGCGGCGAGACGCTGCAGCGCTTCGGCATCGAGTACGAGCAGCACGTGATGTCAGCGCACCGCACGCCCGACAAGGTGGCCGAGTTCGCGCGCGCGGCGGCCGGCGCGGGCATCGAAGTGATCATCGCCGGGGCCGGCGGCGCCGCCGCCCTGCCCGGGGTGATCGCCGCTTACAGCGCGCTGCCGGTGCTTGGCGTCCCGCTCGACTCGTCGCCGCTCGGCGGCGTCGACGCGCTGCACGCGATCGTGCAGATGCCGCCCGGCGTGCCCGTCGCCACGATGTCCGTTGGCTCGTGGGGCGCGCGCAACGCCGCCGTCTTCGCGGCCGAGATCCTCGCGCTCAAGCATGACGACGTGGCGGAAGTCCTGACCCGATACCGCAACGAACAGGCCGGGCGCTGATGGCTGAGCCACGCACCCGCAGCTACGACGACCTCAACCCCATCGAGCAGTTCCCAGGCGTCGTGCGGCGCACGCTCGTCTCCGGTGACAACCTCACGCTGGTGGAGATCCGGCTGGCGCCGGGCTCGGAGGTGCCGGAGCACACCCACCCCCACGAGCAGGCCGGGCACGTCGCTTCCGGCCGCGTCGGCTTCCGCATCGGCGACGTCGAACATGAGCTGGGCCCGGGCGACTCGTACCTGATCCCGGGCGACCTGCCCCACTACGTGCAGGCACTCGACGCAGCCACTCTGATCGAGGTCTTCTCGCCGGTCCGCGAGGAGTTCGCGAATGACTGAGCGGTTGAGCGGGATTGTCTTTCGACGGGCTCAGGACGAGCGAGCACAGGTCACGGACGGCCCGAGCCACCCCAGTCCGCTCACCCTGAGCTCGTCGAAGGGTGCCCGACCCGGCCCCCACCCGAGCAACCCGAGGAACATCGAATGATCCCCCGCTACAGCATTCCCGAGATCAGCGAGATCTGGTCGGATGAGTTCAAGTTCCACCGCTGGCTCGACGTCGAGATCGCCGTCGTGGAGGCGTGGGCCGCCGCCGGGCAGGTGCCCGCCGAGGACGCCGAGCTGATCGCGAAGAACGCGAAGGTGCACGTCCCCGACGTGATGAAGTACATCGACGAGACACACCACGATGTCACCGCCTTCCTGCGCTCCGTCGCCGACTCGCTCGGCGAGGAGTCGCGCTGGGTGCACCTCGGGCTGACCTCCTCGGACGTGTGGGACACGGCGACGAGCCTGCAGATGGCGTCGGCGGCGGATGTGCTGCTTGGGCTGCTGGAACGGCTGAAGGCGGCGGTGTCGGCGAAGGCAATCGAACACAAGGACACGATCTGCGTCGGGCGCACCCACGGCGTGCACGCCGAGCCCACGACATTCGGACTCAAGCTCGCCGTCTGGGTCGACGAGATCTCGCGCCAGGAGCAGCGGCTGCAAGACGCACGCGCACAGGTGGCGATCGGGCAGATGAGCGGCCCGGTCGGCACCCACGCCACCGTGCCCCCGTCGATCGAGGAGGACGCCTGCACCCGCCTCGGACTGGCCGTCGCGCCGGTGACGACGCAGATCGTCCAGCGCGACCGTCACGCATACTACCTCTCGGTGCTTGCCGGCGTCGGCGCCTCGCTGGAGAAGTTCGCGACGGAGATCCGGGGGCTCCAGCGCACGGAGGTACTGGAGGCGGAGGAGCCCTTCGAGACCGGCCAGACCGGGTCGTCGTCGATGCCCCACAAGCGCAACCCGGAGCTCTGCGAGCGCGTCTGCGGCCTGGCGCGCACGCTGCGCGGTTACGCCATGACGGGGCTGGAAAACGTCGCGCTCTGGCACGAACGTGACATCTCGCACTCGGGCGCGGAACGCATCACGCTTCCGGACTCGACCGGCCTGCTGGCCTACATGCTGCACATCTTCAGCGGCGTGATGGAGGGGCTGGTCGTCTACCCCGACCACATGCAGCGCAACCTCCACCGCACCCAGGGGCTGGTCTTCTCCCAGAAGGTGATGCTGGCGCTGATCGAGAGCGGCCTTTCGCGCGAGGGCGCCTACGCGATCGTCCAGCGCCATTCGACGAAGGCGTGGCTGGAAGAGACCCCGTTCCGCGGACTGCTCGAGGGCGATAGCGAACTCACCGACCGGCTGAGCAGCGACGACCTAGACACGATTTTCGATTACAGCGCGTACCTGGAGCACGTCGATGCGTCGTTCGAGCGCATCGGTCTGCTCAGCTAACGGAGAGACGAGGACGAAATGGCGGCCGGCGTGATGCTCGATAGCCAGGCGACGACAGGCGCGGAGATCGCGCACCGGGGGAAGGTGCGCGACATCTACGAGCTGCCGGACGACCGGCTACTGCTCGTCGCCACGGACCGGGTCTCCGCCTTCGACGTGTTGCTGCCGACCGGCATCCCCCGCAAGGGCGAGGTGCTGACGCGCACCTCGGCGTACTGGTTCGAACACACCGCCGGGGTCGTCCCC
>JASLOV010000044.1 GCA_030745285.1 Dehalococcoidia bacterium
CAACCGCAACAACCGGCTGAAGCGGCTGCTGAACCTGGGTGCGCCCGAAATCATCATCCGCAACGAGAAGCGGATGCTCCAGGAGGCAGTCGATTCGCTTATCGACAACGGCCGCCGCGGCCGCGCGGTGAGCGGCTCCGGCAACCACAAGTTGAAGTCGCTGTCGGACCTGCTGAAGGGCAAGCAGGGACGCTTCCGGCAGAACCTGCTCGGCAAGCGCGTCGACTACTCCGGCCGCTCCGTCATCGTCGTCGGCCCCGACCTGCGGTTGCACCAGGCCGGGCTGCCGAAGCGGATGGCGCTGGAGCTGTTCAAGCCGTTCATCATGCACACCTTGGTTCGCAAGGGACTGGCGCACAACATCAAGAGCGCCAAGCGCATCGTCGAGCGCGCCCAGCCCGAGGTCTGGGACGTGCTGGAAGAAGTGATCCAGGACCGCCCGGTGCTGCTCAACCGCGCACCGACGCTCTGGCGCCTGGGCATCCAGGCCTTCGAGCCGGTACTGGTCGAAGGGTCGGCGATCCAGCTTCACCCGCTGGTCTGCTTCGCCTACAACGCCGACTTCGACGGCGACCAGATGGCCGTCCACGTCCCGCTCTCCTACGAGGCGGTGGCGGAGGCGCGCCAGGTGATGCTCAGCAGCCGCAACCTGCTCTCACCCTCCGACGGCGAGCCGATCGTCGCGCCCACGCTCGACATCGCGCTGGGTTGCTACTACATGACCTTCGAGCCGCCCGGATCCGCGGGAACCGGCGACGACGTCCGCGCCTACACGGCGGACGAAGTACGGATCGCGTACGACCTGCGCCATCTCCACATCCACGACCGCGTGCGGCTGAAGCACGGGGACGAGCTGATCAACACGTCCGTCGGCCGAGTGCTGTTCAACGATGTCGTCCCCGGCGAGCTGGGCTTCCTCAACGAGCTGATGGACAAGCGCACACTGCGAGCACTGGTCGCCCGCATCCACGACGAGGTCGGCCCGGAGGCCACCGTCGAGTTCGTGGACCAGGTGAAGAACCTGGGCTTCCACCACGCGACGATGTCCGGCATCACGATCGCGAGCAACGACCTGGACGTCGCCAGTGGCAAGGCTGGATTCATCGCCGACGCCGACAAGAAGGTCGACGATCTCGCCAAGCAGTTCCAGATGGGGCTCGTGACGGAAGGCGAACGCTACCGCGGCGCCATCGACATCTGGACGGACACCATCAACCTGATCCAGGACGGCATCCAGGAGAACCTCGACCCCACCGGGTCGCTGGCGCTGATGTCCAACTCCGGGGCGAAGGGCAACATCACGCAGGTGCGGCAGATGGCCGGCCTGCGTGGTCTCCAGACCGACCCCTCCGGCCGCATCATTGACCTGCCGATCCGCTCATCGTTCCGAGATGGGCTCTCCGTGCTGGAGTACTTCATCTCCACTCACGGCGCCCGCAAGGGACTGGCCGACACCGCACTCCGAACCGCCGACTCCGGTTACCTGACGCGACGCATGATCGATGTCGCTCAGGACCTGGTCGTCGCGCTCGAGGACTGCGTGGCAGACGGCGAGGCCGTACCCGGTATCTGGCTGCGCGAGCACGCCGAAGCCGGCATCCTCGCCTCGCTGGAAGAGCGTCTCGCCGGCCGCTGGGCCGCCGCGCCGATCGCCGACCCGGAGAGCGGCGAAGTGATCGTGGGGAGCAACGAGGAAGTCAGCCTTGCCGCCGCCAGGCGCATCGTCGAGACCAATGTCGACCAGGCGTACGTGCGCTCCCCGGTGAGCTGCCAGGCGCGGCGCGGCATCTGCCAGCGCTGCTACGGGCGCTCGCTCGCCACCGGCGAACTCGTCGCGCAGGGCGTCGCCGTCGGCATCATCGCGGCCCAATCGATCGGTGAGCCGGGCACCCAGCTCACCATGCAGACGTTCCACACCGGCGGCGTCGCCGGGCTGCGGGACATCACCTCCGGCCTCCCCCGCGTCGAAGAGATCTTCGAGGCGCGGGTGCCAAAGGGGCAGGCCGTGATGTCGGAGATCGACGGCACCGTCGAAATCCTGCGCGACGGCGACCAGCGCATGATCACCGTCAGCCACACCGAACAGTTCCAGAACGAGTTCGAGCTGCCGGACGAGATGGAACTGCTGATGGAGGACGGCGCCACGGTCAAAGCCGAAGAGCCGATGGCTGCGGTACCGGACACCGAGGAGGAGGCTGCGAAGAAGAAGAAGTCGCGGTCCAAGAAGAAGAAGCTCCCCGCCGTCTACATGGGAGCGCCCGCCGACGGCCGCCTCGAGTACGTCTACAAGGGTCGCGGTCGCAAGCGCCCGTTCGCCCTTCGCGTCCACTCGGAGGACACCGATGTCCGCGAGTACGGGATCGCGGCGACGGCGCGGGCGCGTGTTGAGTCCGGCGAGTTCGTGCGGGCCGGCGACCAGCTGACGGAGGGGTACCTCAATCCCCAGGACGTGCTGGCGATCCGTGGGGCCGGCGAGGTCTCGAAGTACCTCGTCGACGAGGTGCAGCGCGTCTACCGATCGCAGGGCGTCAACATCAACGACCGGCACATCGAGGTGATCGTGCGGCAGATGCTGCGCAAGGTTTCAATCGAGGAGCCGGGCGACACCGACATGCTCCACACGGAGATCGTCGACCGCTGGACGTTCGAGGACAAGAACGCCAAGGCGATCGCCGAGGGCGGCGAACCCGCCGCCGCGATCCCGGTGCTGCTGGGCGTCACCAAGGCCTCCCTCAGCACCGATTCGTTCCTGGCTGCCGCCTCCTTCCAGGAGACGACGCGGGTGCTGACCGATGCGGCGATCTCAGGCCGCACGGACTACCTGCGCGGCCTGAAGGAGAACGTGATCATCGGCAAGCTGATCCCGGCACGGGCCAGGATCACCGTCGAGCGGCCCACGCCGATCGCGGAGATTCCGATCCCGGAGTCCCTGCTGCTGCCGTTCCTCTTCGACTTCGAGCGCGAAGAGCGGCTGGCTGCGGAGGAGGCAATGGGCCTGGAGGATGGCGACCGCACACCGGAGCTGGCCACGACCTTCGTGGCGGAACCGGACTAGCCCCGCTCAACCGGGGAACAGCCCGAGCAAGAAGCCCCGTCCAGTGGACGGGGCTTCTTCTTCTCTCCGCCCGGCCTGCCGGGCGGAGAGCGAGATTCAGCTGAGGACGCGACCGGGGCCATTCCACCCCGCCGGGTATCGTTCCGGCAGCCAGCCGAGCTGGCGCTTCCGCTCATGCTCCCGGCCGTGCTCGACGGCGTCGTGGAAGAAGTCCCGGCACTCGCGGCAGCGGCGCAGCGGGTGACCGTCGTCATCGAGCGCGGGGCGCAGCCGCTCCCGCTCGGCCGACGGCCGGTGCTCGCAGTCCCAGTAGCAGCCATGGATGCAGAGGTCGGTCACGGTTGCAGTCGCGCGGTCGCCCATGGTTCGCCGACGCCGTCGCGGCGGAACTCCAACCGGTCGTGCAGCCGGTCGTCGCGATGCGCCCAGAACTCGATGCGGAGCGGCGTCACACGATAGCCACCCCAGTGCGACGGCCGCGGCACCGGGAAGTAGCCGTATCGTGACTCGAACTCGCGGTGGCGCGTCTCCAGCTCTTCGCGCGATGCCACGGGCTGCGACTGCTCGGAAAGGGTGGCGCTGATCTGGCTGCCCGGCGCGCGCTGCTGCCAGTAAGCGTCGCTCTCCTCGTCCGTCATCATCGCAGCCGCGCCCTCGACACGAACCTGGCGGCCCAGCGACTTCCAGTGCCAGGTCAGGGCGGCGTGCGGGTTCCGCGCCAGCTCGACCCCCTTGAGCGACTGCCGATTCGTGTGGAACTCGAAGGTGCCGTCCTCCCGCAACCGAGTGAGCACGACCCGGTTGGATGGCCGCCCCTCCGCCGACACCGTCGCCAGGTGCGCCGCCTCGGGCAGGTCCGGCTCGCCGGCCTCCGCCTCCACGAACCACGCGCGGAAGAGCTCCAACGGGTCGGGGACGTTCATGCCTTCGGCCAGGTGATCCGCAGCCGGCACGTCTCGCCTCCCCGGTCGTCGCTGCTGCAAGTGTACGGGGCGGCGGGCCGGGCGAGCACCGCCCCTGCCCGCGCCGAACTGCCTCGGAACAGCTAGATCGCCTCCGCCTCCCGCAGCGCAGCGATCTCGTCCCACGAATAGCCCAGCTCGAGCAGTACTTCCTCCGTGTGTTCGCCCAGCTCCGGGGCGTGCACCGCGGGCTCGGCTGGGGTCTCGCTCAACCCCAGCGGATTACCGATCAGCCGGGCGCGCCCGCCCTCGGGCAGCTCACGGTCGACGAGGTAACCGTTCGCCAGCGCCTGCGGGTCGGCGGACACCGCGGCGTAATCCTGCACCACCTGGTAGCCCACATCCTCTGCGTCAAGCCGCGGCAACCACTGCTCCGTCGTGCGCAGGCGCAGCGCGCCGCCGACCAGTTCGCGGGCCGCCTCAACATTGGCCGCCAGGGTGCGGGGGTCGGCGAAGCGGTCGTCCGTTGCGATGTCGCCGAGGTCGAGTGCTCGTGCCAGCGCCGGCCATCGCGCCCCGAAGCCGAAGATGTGGCCGTCGGCCGTCGCGTGGATGCCGTTGACGCCGAGGCGAGAGAGCGAGGGATGCCCTCCGGCGACGCGCGGATACTGCACGCCGCCCACAAGCTGGTAGTTGAGCTCGCCCGCCTGGGCCCAGATCTGCGAGCCGTAAAGCGAGGCATCGACGCGCTGCCCGCGGCCGCTGCGCTCGCGCCAGTAGAGCGCCGCCAGGATGCCGGAGCAGAGCACCTGCGACGCCATCGAATCCGAGACCACCGCACCGGCCATCGTCGGCGTCTCCGGCGTGCCCGTGGCCGAGACCAGCCCACCCACCGCCTGCCCGTACGGGTCCGTCCCGCCGCGATGCGCGTCCGGCCCTTCCGGCCCGTATGCCGACCCAACGGCGTAGACG
>JASLOV010000045.1 GCA_030745285.1 Dehalococcoidia bacterium
GTCGATGGAGACGGCCAGCGCCGCCCCGACTTCGCCCTCGTCCGGGAAGACGCGCGCGAACGCTTCGCGGACGGCGCCAAAGCGGCCGTCGCACTCTCCACCCACATCGATCGTGTCTGCGGTCACACCAGCTCCGACGGCAGAGCGTATCCTATCAGTGGTCGATTCGAATCCAGCGGTGGCGCGGGTAGCGTGACTGACGATAGCCTGAGGGGCACTCCCTGGAAGGGAACACCGGGTGGCTGAATCACCTCTGCTCCTGCTAGCGCTGCTGTTCGCCATTGCAGTCATCATCGCGCTCGCTACGCGCAGCATAGGCTCGAATCGTCGCATCAGCTTCCTGCGGGAGACCGGGCTCATGCTCGTGGCGTTCTTCATCTACCACATGGCGCGCAGCGTCACGGAGGGCGAGGTGAGCGAGGCGCTTCAGCACGCCTACCTGATCACCGACCTCGAGAAGTCGCTGGGGCTGTTCGTGGAGCCCACGTGGCAGGCCGCGATCGTAGGCGAGCGCTGGCTGGTCGACCTGGCCAACTGGACGTACCTCTGGGCTTTCTGGCCCTTCATCGGCACCGTCGCGATCTGGCTCTACCACAGCCGCCCGAGCACGTACCGACTGTTCCGCAACGCGTTCCTGATCTCGGGCGCGATCGGGCTGATCTTCTTCGTACTGTTCCCCACCGCCCCGCCACGACTGGCCGACCTCGGCTTCGTCGACACCGTCGTGGAGCACTCGAACTTCTACCACCTGCTGCAGCCGCCGCAGCTCACGAACCAGTACGCGGCGTTTCCCAGCCTCCACTTCGGCTGGGTGCTGCTGATCGGCATCGTGTTGATCGCAGAGTCACCGCGCCTGGGGGTGAAGGCGCTTGGCGCGGTCGTCCCGATCGCGATGGGCATCTCGATCGTGCTGACCGCGAACCACTACATCCTCGACGCGGTCGGCGGCGGCATGGTCGCGCTGATCGGGCTCGGCTTCGCGGTGCTGCTCTCCCGCCGCCGCGAGCGCAGCGCCGGCCGAACGCCGGTGCCGCGCCAGCCGATCGCGAACGTCTGAGGCCGACCAGCCCTGCCTGGCTGGCTCCGTCCGGCGGTGCATTCGGTCTAGCTGGCGGTCTAGCTGGCGGCCGCCAGCAGGGCACGGCCGATCACGCGCAGCTCCAGTACCGGCTTCACGCCCTCGAAGATCGGGAGCACGAGCGCGTCCGCGACGTAGCGCGAGATCGGGTCCTCTTCCGAGTAGCCCCAGCCGCCGTGCAGCTGCTGTGCCTGCTGCGAGACGGAGACGGCGATATCGCTGGCCAGCAGCTTCGACATCGCCGGCTCCACCGCCCGCGAGTCGAAGCTGCGGGCCGCCGCGTAGGTGAGCTGCCGGGCGGCGGCGATGCGCGCCGCCATCTCGCCGATGCGGTACTGCGTGAGCTGGAACTGCGAGACGGCCTGGCCGAACTGCTGACGCCCGGTGACGTACTGGCAGGCTTTCTCCATCGCCGCCTGGGCGACGCCGAGCGCACGACCGCCCGTCTGCAGCCGCCCGGCCGCGAAGCCGCCCATCTGCAGGTAGAAGCCCCGGTTCACGCCCTCGTCACCGCCCACGAGGTTGTCGTGCGGCACCCAGGCGTCCTCGAACGAGAGTGTGAAGGAGTGCATGCCGCGATACCCCGGCGTGGGATTGGCCGTGCCGGTGATGACGCCGCCCTCGGGCTGCTCGTAGCGCCACTGGTGACTGTCGAAGGCCGGCTTGGTGACCATGACGAGCGAGAGCCCGCGGTTGCCGAGCGAGACATCGGGGTCGGTGCGGGCCAGCAGCGCCAGCACCTCCGAGCGGCCGGAGAAAGTGCTCCAGGCCTTCGCGCCGTTGATGCGCCAGCCCCGCTGTCCCTCGTGCTCGGCCGGCACGGCCCGCGTCTGCAACGAGGCGACGTCCGAGCCGGTGTCCGGCTCGGTGACGGCAATCGCGACCAGCAGCTCGCCGGCGGCGATCTTCGGCAGCCACTCGGCGCGCTGCTCGTCCGTGCCGCCGGAGAGCAGCGCCTTGGAAAGAATCTCCGGCCGCGTGGTCAGCGACCCGGCGGCGCCGAGCGAGGCGGCGGAGAGCTCCTCCGTGATGATCACCATCGAGAGGTCGCCCATGCCGGTGCCGCCGTACTGCTCCGGGATGGAGGAACCGAAGAAGCCCTGCGCGGAGAACTTCTCGATCAGGTCTTCCGGCACGAGCAGGTCCTGGCGATGGATGTCCTGCGCGCGTGGGGCGACCTCGTTCCGCGCGAAGTCGCGCGCCGCGTCGCGCGTCAGCGTCGCCACCTCGTCCTCAAGCTCGATGTTGTTCACGCCGAGCGAGGCGAGCACCGCCCGCCCCAGCTCGCGGATGCGGGCCTCGTCGAGGCCGTCGCGGATCGCCGCGGTCGCGCCGGCGGCCTCGAGCGCCGATGCGGCCCCGCCTGCGCCGAAGTCGTCAGGTGCGATTGCCAGCGCGGAGCGCAGCGCGTGCGCCGCCTCCGCGGCGTAGACGAGCGCCGAGGACTCGGTCAGTGGATCGCCCGCCCCTGCCCCGCCCGCCTCGATGCGGCGCTCGACGAAGGCGACCAGCTCGTGCGCGGCACGGACCTGCGTCGTGAGGTAGGCGATGCGCTCGACGTGTACCTGGTGCTCGTCGATCTCGCGCCCGCCGTCCGTGGTCCGGGCGGTATGGCGGGTCGCGGCGTCGATCACCGCCTGCGAGGCGTCGACCAGCGCGCGGGCCGCTGCGACCGTCTCCGCCCCCGCCGCGGTCATGAGGTGGGGGCCTTCGGCATCAACACGGTGTAGTCGAGGTCGAGCACGACGTTCGGGTGGTAGCGCTCGCGCCCGCCGTCATCGGTCTCCATCAGCGGCTGCTCCTCCGTTGCGGGGTCGCTGTTCTTCACGGCGACGAGGCGCAGGCGCAGCGCACCGGCATCGCCACGGCCGGCGGGCGCGAGGTCAATGCGCTCCAGCACGTCCGTCCAGGCGAAGAGCGTGTCGCCGCCGACGGTGGGGTTGCTGTGGGTGCCGCCGTTGACGGCGAGGATGCGCAGGGCGTGTTCGAGGCCGTTGAAGGAGAGCGCCCGCGCCATGGAGATCACGTGCCCGCCGTAGACGACGCGGCGGCCGAAACGGCTGTCCTTCAGCGCGTGGGCGTTGAAGTGCGCGCGCGCGACATTCTGGTAGAGGCGGGCCGCCATCTGCTGCTCGGCCTCCTCGACGGCGACGCCCTCTACGTGGTGGATGCGCTCCCCGGGCTGGTAGTCTTCCCACCACGCGCGCCCGCCGGTCACGGTGGGGTCGAACGTCGAGAGCGTCAG
>JASLOV010000046.1 GCA_030745285.1 Dehalococcoidia bacterium
TCCACCCCGGTCGCAACGAGGCCAGCCCGCTGGAGGCGATGGCGGTCGTGACGGACGCGGGCGGCGACCCCGCGCGCACGATCGTCGGCCACATCGACCGCACGCTCTTCGACCAGGACGACATGATCGAGCTGGCCCGCACCGGCTGTTACGTCGAGTTCGACCTTTTCGGGCAGGAGTCGTCGCACTACGCCTTCGCGCCGATCGACATGCCGAACGACGCCACTCGCATCGACTACCTGCAGCGGCTGATCGCGGAGGGCTTCGGCGACCGGCTGCTGATCGCGCAGGACATCTGTCATCGCACGGCGCTCGTGCACTACGGCGGCGAGGGCTACTGCCACATCCCCCAGAACGTCGTCCCGATCATGCGGCGCAAGGGGATGACGGAGAGCGAGATCGACGCCATCCTGATCGACAACCCGGCGCGCATCCTACCGATGGTGCCGCCCGCCCAGTAGCCGTCAGTAGCGAACCGGCAGCGATCAACCGCTACACGGGAAGCAAGGAGTTCCGACATGGCCGAAATCCGCCCGCCAACGGCTGGCGAGATGCCGGAGGTCGCCCGCCAGGCCGCGCGCCAGCTCGGGCTCAGCCCCTCGATGTTCCAGGGGATGCAGCCGGAGTGGGCGCTCTGCGCCTTCGAGGACGGCAGGGTCGTCACGACCTACGCCTACTGGCCGCTCCAGATTCGCTTCAACGGCCCGCCGGCCAAGATCTCCGGCGTGACCTGGGTCTCCACGCACCCGGCCTACCGCCGCCGCGGTAACCTTCGCACCATCACCCGCCAGCACTTCGAGCAGTTGCACGAAGAGGGCGAGACGGCGCTCGCCGGGTTGCACCCGGCCTGGATGGGTATCTACCAGCGCTACGGCTACGGCACCGTCAACATCCGCCACGGCTACCGCATCGCCCCGCGCGACATCGTCTTCGCCCACCCGGTCGAGGCGCCGGGCCAGCTCCGCGAGGTCGACCTGGGCGAAGAATTCGGGCTGCTGGTCGACGTCTACCGGCGCTTCCGCGAGCAACGCAACGGCCTTGTCCATCGCGGCCGGGCGATGTGGGACGCCGGCCCGCTCTCCGGCTCCCCACCCGGCCACCAGGACCTGGTGATCGCCTACGAGGAGGACGACGAACCGCTCGGCTACGTCGTCTACCACCACGGCCCCGGCCTCGCACGCGACGGCGCCGGCGTCGGGCAGTACCTCAACGTCATGGACTATTTTGCGATCACGCCGGCCGCGCACCACGCGCTGTGGGGCATGCTCGCTGCGTACGACAACGTCGGCGAGATCCGCTGGAACAACGCCCCGGCCGACGACCCGCTGCCGAACATGATCGTCGAGCCCCGGCTGCTCAACACACACACCCGCGACGGCATCATGGCCCGCCTGGTCACCGTCGAGGACGCCATGACACAGCGCCCCTATCCGGAACTCGCCTCCTTGCGCTTCGAACTGCGCGACGAGTTCTGCGAGTGGAACGACGGTCGCTGGCTGCTCGACACCGACACCGAGGGCAGCGCCATGACCCGCATCGATGGGGAGAACGTCGACATCACACTGACGGCCGACACGCTCGCTTCAATGGCCTTCGGGCGCATCTCCGCCTCGGACGCCGCCCGCGCCGGTCTGCTCGAAGTGCACGACGACCGCGCGCTCGCCCGCTGGGACTCCGCCCTGCGCACGAAGTACGTGCCGTACGAGGCGGAGCACACCTGGTAGGGCCCGGCTGCTGCGCCGTCAAGAACATCTCGCTCTGGCCGCACATCCCGGCGTCGGTTCCCGGACACGGTGCTGTGCGCCTACCCCGAAGCCGGGAACAACGGTCGCGAGGTCTAGACCTACCCGCCCCGTCGCAGCGCCCGCCCCGCCCGCGCATGGGTATGCTCGCCGTCGCGCACTACGGCGGCACCGTTGACGATCACGTGCGGCATGCCCGAGGGCGCGTTGCGCGGGTCCTCGAACGTCGCGTGGTCGACGATCGCCGCCGGGTCGAAGACCACGAGGTCGGCGGCCAGGCCTTCTTGCACGTAGCCGCGATCGGTGAGCCGGAACTGCTCCGCGGGCATGCTCGTCATCTTCTGGATCGCCGCCTCGAGCGTGATCACGCCCTCCTCGCGCACGTAGTGCTGGAGGATGCGAGGGTAGGTCCCGAAGTGCCGGGGGTGCGGCCGCGACCCCCAGCCGAGGCCGTCCGTGCCGACCATTGTCGACTCGTGCCGCAACACCGTACGCACGTCGGCCTCGTCCATCCCGAAGGCGACGATCGTGACCGTGCGGCTATTGTCGCCGAGCAGCTTGTCGATGGCGTCATCCAGCGGCAGGTCGAGTTCGTCGGCGATGGCGGAGAGGTACTTGCCCTCGTGCTGCGGTGTGCGAGGAGCGGAGGCGATGAAGATACTCTCGCCATCCATGCCCGCCCCACCCTCTCGGGCGTTGAGCGCGATCGCGGCCAGGCCGGTGCTGCTGGCGATGTACGGATACTGGTCCGCCAGGACATCAAGCCCCCGCGAGCGGGCCTGCTCGATCAGCGCGAGCGACTCGTGGACGCGGCCCCAGTTCGCCTCGCCGGTCGCCTTGTGGTGCGAGATCTGAGTCGGGCAGCCGCCTTCCTCGCCGATGCGGATCGCCTCGCTGACGGCATCGAGCAGCGTTGCCCCCTCGCCTCGGATGTGCGAGGCGTAGAGTCCGCCGATGCGGCCGCACTCCTTCGCCATCTCGATCAGCTCGGCAGTCTCGGTGTAGCGCCCGGGCTCGTAGATCAGACCCGTGGAGACGCCAACCGCACCGGCCTCCAGTCCCTCGGCGAGCCAGCCGCGCATCTGTACGAGTTCTTCGGCCGACGGCGGCCGCTGCTCGGCAGGCCCACCCATCGCACCCGAACGCAGCGTGCCGTGGCCCACCAGCACCGCGACGTTGAGCGAGGGCGCGTGCGCGTCGAGCACATCGAGGTACTGCGGGTAGCTCGACCACGTAGGGAACTCGTCGGGCACGTCGAGCGCCCGCATCAGCCCGTCGCGGGCACGCTGGTATGGCACGACGCCCGATCCGCAGTTGCCGACGACGACTGTCGTCACCCCCTGCATCGTCTTGCCGGTGACGTCCGGCTCCACCAGCACCAGCATGTCGTCGTGGCTGTGCACGTCGATGAAGCCCGGCACGACGGCCTGGCCGGAGGCGTCGATCTCCTCGCCGCCCGTCGCATCAGCGAGGTCGCCGACCGCGGCAATTAGATCGCCCCGCACGCCGACATCGGCGCGCATCCCCGGGCCGCCGCTGCCGTCGTAGACCGTGCCGTTGCGGATGATCAGGTCGTGCTGCGCTGGCATGCGCGCTCCCGTGGTGCGCCCCCTTATCCGACGCCAGCGGCGAACCCGTCAAACCGTCCGCTCACCCTGCGCCGCGGCTCCGCCATCCTGAGCCCGTCGAAGG
>JASLOV010000047.1 GCA_030745285.1 Dehalococcoidia bacterium
AAGCGGGACTTCGCGCGATCCGGTGGCGGGGCGGAAGAACATCACAACCACCAGCACGACGGCGGCGAGGATCAGCAGGTAGATGAACGAATTGCGCATGAAGCGAGAGGTCATTCCGAGCTCCGACGGGATTCAGGTTGGATTGAACCAGCAGCGCTCCGGATGTCGGACACCGCAGGTGCTTCCGGCATCCAGTGTAGCATCGGATGCCGCAGTGACTGCTGATACAGCCTGTCAGCCACCCCTAATCATCGGAGTGATTGCGAACGCGGACAGCCCCGTGCCCGCGTGCGCTGGCGTCGGGCGGCTATCCGTCGTCTTCGTCGTCCTCATCGTCCTGGTCGATGTAGAGCTTGCCGCCCTTCGCCCAGTCCTCGACGGAGAACTGCTGGAAGAGTACCAGCGTGTCTTCCGGGCGGGTGTGCGCGATGTTGCAGACGGCGTCCGTGATCACGCGCACCAGTTCCCGCTTCTGGGCGATCGACCGCCCCGGCAGCATCTCAATCCTGACGATCGGCATATGGCTCCTCCTCGGCGTCCCCGGCCGAGTCCAGCCGAGCAAGGTACGCGCATGATACGGGCGCGATGGCGGCGAGGCGAAGCAGGCAGGCGAAGCAGGCGGGCGAAGCAAGCAGCGAAGCAGGCGGGCGAAGGGCCAGTAGGAACCCTCGTCAGAATTGATCACTTGCCTGCTCGCTTTGGACGTGGCTAGCATGCGTCATGGCTGCGGCTCGTCCGACCTGGCGTACTGAGCGAGCGCTGTGGAACGACGGCCGCGTGCGCGTCGCCGGTGTCGATGAGGTTGGGCGCGGCCCGCTGGCCGGGCCGGTGCTGGCGGGGGCGGTGGTGCTGCGCTACAGTCGGGCGCGCTGGATCTCCCGTCTGCGCGACTCCAAGCTGCTCCCGGCGAACGCGCGCGAGGAGCTGGCGGCGGAGGTGCGCGACCGCTGCGACTGGGGCATCGGCGCCGTCTCGCAGCAGACCATTGACCAGATCGGCATCGCCCCGGCGACGCGACTGGCAATGCGTCGCGCGGTGCTCGCGCTCAATCAGTCGCCGGACGCGCTGATCGTCGATGGGCGCGAGCGGCTGGACTGTGCGATGGAGCAGCGTGCCCAGGTGCGGGCCGATGCGATGTGCAAGTCCGTGGCGGCGGCCAGCATCGTCGCGAAGGCGACGCGCGACGCGATCATGGACCGGCTGGCGGAGCGGTTTCCGGGCTACGGGCTGGAACGCAACAAGGGCTACGCCTCCACTGAACACCTCGATGCGCTCTTGCGGCTGGGCTACTCGACGGCGCACCGGCTCTCGTTCCAACCGGTCCGCGCCGCGATCGCCTCGTAGCTGTGGGCGGCGGCGAGGTCACGGGGCGATGAGCGAGACGGGCGGGGACTACCGCCAGCGGCTCGGGCGTCGGGGCGAGGACCTGGCCGCCGAGTACCTCGCCGAGCGCGGCTACGAGGTGATCGAGCGCAACGTGCGGCGTCGGGAGGGCGAGATCGACCCGGTCGCCCTCCACCGCAAGACGCTGGTCTTCGTGGAGGTGAAGTTGCGCAGCCCCGGACCGTTCGGCGGGGCCGTCGAGGCGCTAACCGGCCGCAAACAGCGCCGTCTGCGCGAACTCGCCGCCGCCTACTCCGCCGATCACCCGGAGCTGCCCGGGGACCTGCGCATCGATCTCGTCGCCATCGACCTCAAGGAGGACGGTGATGTCGACGTGCAGCACCTCGAGAGCGCCATCGAGGGTTAGGGCCGGGCGCCGGACGGAGAAGCGGGGCCCGTTATGGCAAGCGACGGGGCCTGCCGCTACACTGGCCCGCGATGCCCATCTATCAGTATGACTGCTCCGGCTGCGACCAGCGAGTCGACGTCTTCTTCCGCTCCACCAGCAACGTGGCGGATCCCGTCTGCCCGGAGTGCGACGGGACGAACCTCACGCGCGTGATGTCGACGTTCGCCCGGGCCCGCAGCAGCAGCGACCGCGTCGACTCGATCGACTTCAACCAGGAGATGGGCCGCCTCGGCGGTGGCGGCGAGGGCGAGTTCGCTCGCTGGGCGAAGCGCGTGGGCAAGGAGTACGACGGCGAACTCGGCTCCAACTTCGGCGAGATCGCGGAGCGCGCCGAGGCCGGCGAGGACCCGGTGGAGCGCGTCGACCCCGGGTTCAAGCTCAAGCACGCCATCGACAAGAAGAAGTCGGGCGGGGACGACTCGGGCGGGGCCGGTCACGGCGACCACAGCCACTGATGCCGATCTACGAGTACCGCTGCGATGACTGCTCGGAGGTGACGAGCGTCTTCGTGCGCTCCGCCCACAAGAAGGTCGAGCCGCGGTGCGAGCACTGCGATTCCACCAGCCTCACTCGCATGATGTCTCGCGTGAACCGCACGAAGACGGAGCAGGAAGTGCTGGACGAACTGGGCGCGCCGGGCGCAGGGGGACGGCCCGAGGACGCCTACAAGGACCCGCGCCAGATCGGCCGCTGGGTGGAGAAGCGCTTCCAGGACTATGGCATGGACGTGCCCGACGAGACGCGCGAGATGATCGACGCGGCCCGTGAGGGCGAGATGCCCGACGCCGTGAAGGACCTCTGACCGGTGGGTGACGAGCCGCTCGCGGGGGAGATCGAGTCGGCCGTTGCCGGCATCCGCTCCGACCTGCAGGCGGCATCCGTCGCGCGAGAGCGGGCGCTGCCGCTCTGCCGCACGGCGATCCGTTTCGCCGCCAACTGCATCCGCGCCGTCCACCGTGGCGAGATCCAGCAGGGTGAGGAGCTGCTCGCGCAGTCACGCGACGCCGTCGGCGAGGCGGCCGAGGCGCTGGCGGACTTTCCCCAGGTGATGCACGCCGGGTTCGTACACGACGCACAGAAGGAGTACGCGGAGGCGTCGGTGACGCTGGCGCTGGTCGATGGGCGCGAGCTGCCGCGGCCGGAGGCGCTGGGCGTTGGCGGCCCGGCCTACCTGCACGGTCTCTCGGAGACCGTCGGCGAGCTGCGCCGGCAGTTGCTGGACGCGCTGCGACGCGGCGCGATCGAGCAGTGCGAGCGCACGCTATCGCAGATGGACGACATCTACTCAATGCTCGTTACCGTCGACTACCCGGATGCGATGACCGGCAACCTGCGCCGCTCCACCGACGCCGCCCGGGCGATCCTCGAACGCACGCGAGGGGACTACACGCTCGCCGTGCAACAGGACCGCCTGGCCAGGAAGCTCGAAGGACTGAGCCCCCCGAGCAAGTAGCGAAGTCTGTAGCGCTGCGAGTGACGGTCGTGCAGCGCTCGATCAACGACTAACCCGCCTGTACGATTCGGCAGTGTCCCTACGCGGCGGGGCTGATACGCTGCCGCGCGGTTCAATTGTGACGCCTCAAGGGGAGGACTGATGGAAAGCCTGTATCTAGCCCTCGGCGCTGCCGTCCTGGCACTGCTCTTCGGCGTCGTGCTCGCACGACAGCTGCTGGGCGAGGACGAGGGCGACGAGCGGATGCGCGAGATCGGTCGGCTGATCCAGGAGGGGGCCGCGGCCTTCCTCAAGCGCGAGTACACCTTCATCGCTGCCTTCGTGGTCGCGGTCGTGACTGCCCTGGTGGTGTTCATCGACCTCGATGTGCTCGACAAGCTCGGCGAAGCGCAGGGCAACCTGACCGACCTGCCGCGGACGGGCATCTCCTATCTGCTGGGCGCGATCGCCTCCGCCTCTGCCGGCTACATCGGCATGTACGTCGCCGTGCGTGCGAACACGCGCACGACGCAGAAGGCACGCGAGGGCCTGAACCCGGCGCTGCGCGTCGCGTTCTCCTCGGGCGGGGTGATGGGCATCACCGTGACCGGGCTGAGCCTGCTCTCCATCACCGTGCTCTACCTGCTGTTCGAGGCCGTCGGGCCGCTTGCGGGCTTCGCCTTCGGCGCATCGTCGATCGCGCTCTTCGCCCGCGTCGGTGGCGGCATCTACACCAAGGCGGCCGACGTCGGCGCCGACCTCGTCGGCAAGGTCGAGGCCGGCCTCGAGGAGGACGACCCGCGTAACCCGGCCGTGATTGCGGACAACGTCGGTGACAACGTCGGCGATGTCGCCGGCATGGGCGCAGACCTCTTCGAGTCTTACAGCGGCGCGATCGTGGCGACGATGTCGCTGGCGGCGGTCGCGGTGATCGGGGGCGGCGAGAACGCGGTCTTCAGCGCCGCTACGGACCTGACGGACCACGTCGCCGACCCGTTCATCCTGCCGCTGCTCGTGATGTCGGTTGGGATCGTGGCGTCGATCGTCGGCACCTTCCTCGTGCGGACCGGTGAGGACGCCTCGATCGGGCAGCTGCTGTGGGCGCTGCGCATCGGCATCTTTTCCGCGAGCGGCCTGGTGCTGGCCGGCACGGCCGGCATCGTGCTCGCACTGGACCTCGACTGGAACGTCTTCTTGGCCGTATTTGCGGGGCTGCTGGCCGGCCAGGTAATCGGGACGGCGACGGAGTACTACACGGCCTACGAGTACTCGCCCACGCAGAAGCTGGCAGAGCAGGCCGAGACCGGCGCAGGTACGATCGTGATCGGCGGGCTCAGCCTCGGCATGCTCTCGACGGCGATCCCGGTGCTGGCGCTGGTCGTCGCCATCGGCGTCACGTACGAGCTGGCGGGGTTGTACGGCATCGCCCTGGCGGCGGTGGGCATGCTCTCGCCGCTCGGCATCACGCTCGCGAGCGACGCCTACGGGCCGGTCGCCGACAACGCCGGCGCGATTGCCGAGCAGGCGGGCCTCCCGCCCGAGGTTCGCGAGCGCACCGACGCGCTCGACAGCCTCGGCAACACCACGGCGGCCACGGGTAAGGGCTTCGCCATCGGCTCGGCCGTGCTGACGGCGATGGCGCTGATGGTGACCTACTCCGAGGTCGTGCGGGCCCAGACCGGTGAGGCGCTGATCCTCAACGTGCTCGAGGTAGAGGTGCTGATCGGCCTGCTGATCGGCGCACTGATGCCCTTCATCTTCGGCGCGCTGACCATGGGCGCCGTGGGGCGCGCGGCGATGGCGATGGTGCTCGAGGTGCGACGCCAGTTCACCGAGCACCCCGGGATCATGGACGGCAGCGAAGAGCCCGACCACCAGCGCGCCGTCTCGATCGCGACCGACGGTGCGATTCGCGAGATGGTGCTGCCGGGCGCGATCGCGGTCGCCGTGCCGATCCTCGTGGGCGCACTGATCGGTGCGCAGGCGCTGGGTGGCCTGCTGATGGGCTCGATTGCCTCGGGCGCACTGCTGGCGCTGATGATGGCCAACGCCGGCGGCGCCTGGGACAACGCGAAGAAGTACATCGAGTCGGGCGAGCTGGGTGGTAAGGGTTCCGACGCGCACCACGCGGCAGTGGTGGGTGACACCGTCGGCGACCCCTTCAAGGACACATCCGGCCCCTCGATGAACATCCTGCTGAAGCTGATGTCGATCGTGGCGGTGGTGTTCGGGCCGCTCTTCATCTAGCTGCCTGCGAAGCACGTGAACTGAAACGGGCGCCTGCTGGCGCCCGTTTCGCGTCTGCCATGTGCGGGTCACCCTTCGACGGGCTCAGGGCGAGCGGTTGGGGACGTGCTCGCTCGTGGTGAGCCGCTCGAA
The DNA here is from genome assembly GCA_030745285.1 of Dehalococcoidia bacterium. Classification (GTDB taxonomy): domain Bacteria; phylum Chloroflexota; class Dehalococcoidia; order UBA2979; family UBA2979; genus SHYR01. The sequence continues at coordinate 5,604 of JASLOV010000047.1, forward strand.
CCATGCCTACCTGTGCGCCGGCGGGCGGGACCTCAGTCGAGGTCGATGCCGAGTGTGCCGCGAGGGTCGCGCAGGAACGGGTTCACGGCACGCTCGGCGCCGACGGTGGTCGTCTGGTTGTGGCCGGGCAGTACCGCGGTCTCGTCCGGCAGCGTCAGCAGGTGCTCGCGGATCGAGCGGATCAGCGTCTCGGCGTCGCCGCCGGGGAAGTCGGAGCGGCCGACGGAGCCGGCGAAGAGCACGTCGCCGGTGAAGACGGCGCCCTCGCCGTAGAGGCAGAGCGAGCCGGGCGTGTGGCCAGGGCAGTGCAGGGCGGTCAGCGTCCTGCCGCCGAGCTCGATGGTGTCACCGTGGTCGAGGAAGCGGTCGGGTTCGCGCGGCGGGGTGACGTCGTGGCCGTACCAGGAGCCGGCGGTCGGCGCCTGCGCGGCGATCATCGGGTAGTCCAGGCGATGCATGTAGAACTTCGCGTCCGGCAGCGCCTCCAGCAGGTCGTGAACGCCGCCGCTGTGATCGAGATGGTGGTGGGTGGCGAGGATGCCGGTGATGTTGAACTCTCGCTCGCGGAACTGCGCCAGCAGCTCGGCGGCGTTGTCGCCGGGGTCGACGACGAGCGCGTCGCCGCTCTCCTCGTCGGCCAGCACGAAGCAGTTGGCGGCGAGCCGTCCGACGACGAAGCCCTGAACCTGCACGGTGTTGTCCTGACTGCCAGTCGCCGATTGTCGCCAGAGTCGGCGTCGATCGTCGGTGAGCAGAAGGCTGCTGGCAAGGTCGGTCGCTCCTCGCGCGGCGTGCCCCGCCCGTCCGGCTACGTATCCTCGTCGCTGCGCCGCAGGCGTTATCATGCCGCCGTCATGTCAGGCGAACGTACCCACCGCCCTTCGGGGAGTCCGAGTTGAGCGCACTGACCGGGGTGCGCGTGCTCGATATCTCCACCTCGATGGCCGGGGCGTGGTGTTCGCGGCAGTTCGCCGACTACGGCGCCGACGTGGTGCTGGTCGAGCCGGCCGGCGGACATCCACTGCGCGAACTCGCCCCGTTCGGCCCGGATGGGGCGAGCATCCCCGCGCGCTATGTGCAGGCGGGCAAGCGCTCCGTGGTGCTGCACCGGTCGCGCACGGTTGACCGCGAGTCGGTCGCTCGCCTCGCCGCACGCTGCGATATCGTGATTGACAGTCTCTCGCCCGGCTCCCTGGGATCGTGGGGGCTTGACTTCGACGGGCTGGAGCGCCGCCGTCCCGGGGCCATCCTCGTCTCGATCACCCCCAATGGCCTCACCGGCGCGCGGGCAGGCTGGCCCGGCGGCGACCTCACGGACTTTGCACGCTCCGGGCACGGCTTCGTCGGAGGCATGGCCGGGCGAACGCCGCTGAAGGGCAGCGGCTTCGTCGCTTCCTACAACGCGGGCGTCGCCGCCTACTGCGCCGCCGTGGCAGCGCTCTTCAGCAGGGACGAGGGTGGCGAGGGCGATGGTGAGGGTGTGGGCGGCCAGCACGTCGATGTCGCCGAGGCCGAGGCGCTCGCCGCCACGGCCGGGCACGGGTTGCTCGTCTCGCAGTACCAGGGTGTGCTGCCGGCCCGCAGCACCGCCGCGGATGCGACGCGTCGCCACCCCCGTGCGGTGCGGGACGGCCACATCTGGATAGGCCTTGCGTCCGGCGACCGCTGGCGGGAGGGGATGATCGCGCTCGGCCTGACCGAACTTGCCGACGATGACCGTTTCGCCACGCGGGAGGGACGCGAGGCCCATCGCGAGGCGATCGAGTCGGCGATGAGCGCCCGGTTCGCCGAGACGGACAAGCTCGAGCTGTTCGAGTCGCTCGGCCGGATGCTCGTGCGCGCCGGGCCGGTACTGCACATCGATGAACTGCTGCGCAACGAGCACCTCCGCGCGCGGGAATTCTTCGTGCGTGCCGCCGACGACCCGGATGGTCCGTGGTACCCGGGCGCGCCCGCCCGGCTCTCGCGGACGCCGTGGTCGCTGCGTCGCTCCGCGCCGGCCATCGGCGAACACAGTGGAGAGGTGCTGGCCGAGCTGGCGGACGAAGTGCCCGACGAGGCCGCCGCTCGCCGGGCCGGCGGTGAGCCTCGGGCGGACCGGGACGGCGACGAGCCGGGAAATCGAGGCCCGCTGGCGGGCGTGCGGGCCGTCGTGCTGACGCAGGCCTGGGCGGGGTCGTTCGCGACGGAGCTGCTGGCGTTCATGGGCGCCGATGTCGTGCAGATCGAGGCGCGAGCGCGGCCGGACGTGGAACGTCACGCCTACTGGGACGAGATGCCGGCGGCGCTGCGGGACGTGGCGACCGCCCAGCACCCATGGAACTGCATCCCGGCCTACAACTGGGTGAACCTGAACAAGCAGGGGATCACGATCGACCTGCGTTCGCCGGCGGGCATGGACATCTTCAGGCGGCTGGTTGCGGACGCCGACATCGTGGCGGAGAACTTCGCGCCGCGGGTGATGGGGAGCCTGGGGAT
>JASLOV010000048.1 GCA_030745285.1 Dehalococcoidia bacterium
GGTCGGCCACGAATTCCAGATCGGCTCCCCGCAGCAGCTCTCGCACGTCCTCTTCGAGGAGATCGAGCTGCCGAAGACCCGCAAGACCAACACCGGCTGGACGACCGACGCCAACGCACTGGAGCCGCTGCGGCACGTGCATCCCGCCGTCAGCGCGGTGCTCGAGTGGCGAGAACTGACGAAGATCAAGTCGACCTACGTCGACACGTTGCCCCGCCAGCTCAACCCTCGTACCGGCCGCGTGCACACCGTCTTCTCGCAGGTGACGGCCGCCACCGGCCGGCTCTCGTCCAACGACCCGAACCTCCAGAACATCCCCGTACGAGGCGAGACCGGCGGTGTCGTGCGCCGCGCCTTCGTCGCCCACGACTGCGGCAAGGATCCGCTGCTGCTCTCCGTGGACTACTCGCAGATCGAGCTGCGCGTGCTTGCCCACATGTGCGGCGACGAGGAGCTGACGCGCGCCTTCGAGGCCGGTGAGGACATCCACGCCTCGACCAGTGCCCGGGTCTTCGGCGTCGACCTCTCGGACGTCACGGCTGAGATGCGGCGGCGGGCGAAGGTGTTCAACTTCGGCGTGCTGTACGGGCTCACCGCCTTCGGGCTCTCCCAGCGCGAGGGCATCCCACGCGACGAGGCGGAGGAGTTCATCAGCAACTACTTCCAGGCCTACCCGGCGGTCGCGGAGTGGCGTGACAGGGTCGTGGACGAGGCGCGGGCTCGCGGCTACGCCGAGACGCTGAACGGCAGGCGGCGCTACATCACCGACCTGCGCTCCGGGAACCGCAACCGCCGCATGGCGGCGGAGCGCGTGGCCATCAACATGCCGATCCAGGGCACCGCGGCGGACATCATCAAGATCGCGATGAACCGTATCGATGAGGAGTTGCTGGCGAGGCAGGCAGCAGGCAAGCTCGCCCGCATGGTGCTCCAGGTGCACGACGAACTGATCTTCGAGCTGCCCGCCGCGGAGCTGGACGAGGTGCGCGAGATCGCACAACGCCTGATGCGTTCGGTGGAGTTGGCCGTGCCGCTGGTGCTCGACGAGAAGTGGGGGCCGTCCTGGGGCGAGCTGGAATGAGCCCCGGCGTTCGCGCCCACCCACGATCCGATGCCTGAGCTGCCGGAAGTCGAGACGATCCGGCGCGACCTCGAGCCGGTCGTGGTCGGACGCACGGCCGTCGCCGTGCGCATCCACCAGGGGGCGGAGCGGCTGGCCGTGACGCATGCTCCGAGCGAACTGGAACGCGAGCTGACAGGGCGGCGGGTGACGGCGCTGGGCCGGCACGGCAAGTACATGCTCGCCGGGCTGGATGACGGCCGCACGTGGCTGCTGCACCTGCGCATGACGGGTTCACTGCTCAGCCGCGCGGCCGACGCACCGGCGGGACGGTTCGAGCGCGCCCGCGTCGACTTCGACGACAGCTCCTCGTTGCGCCTGGACGACATGCGCAAGTTCGCGACGTGGCACCTGGTCGAAGACCCGGCCGACGCGATGACCCGCACCGGGCCGGACGCGCTCTCGCCCGACTTCACCGTCGCCTGGCTGCGCGAGCAACTGGGGCGTCGCTCGACCACCGTGAAGGCCGCCCTGCTCGACCAGCGGGTGGCCGCCGGCGTCGGCAACATCTATGCCGACGAGGCCTGCTGGATCGCGCAGATCGATCCTCGTGCGGAGGCCGGGCGGCTGGGGGTGCGTCGCGTCGCGCGGCTGCACGGCGCGGTCATCGAGACTCTGACTGGGGCGATCGCCGACCGCGGCTCGACGTTCTCCGACTACCGCGATGGCGCAGGAGAGCCCGGCCTGCACCAGGTGCGCTGGCACGTCTTCCGGCGCGAGGGCGAGCCGTGCGGGCGCTGTGGCCGCGAGCTGTCGAAGATCCGGCTGGCGGGACGAGGCACCCACTTCTGCCGGGGGTGCCAGCGCAGATGACCGCGCTCTGGTCTGCGTTCGGCCTTGTCTTCATCGCCGAACTCGGGGACAAGTCGATGCTGATGGCGATGGTGCTCGCGCCGCGCTACGGCGCGAGCCGGGTGCTGCTGGCGCTCGCGCTCGAAGCGGGGCTGGTGATGGCCCTGGCTGTGCTCGCCGGGGGCGCCGCCGACCTCGTGCTCTCGGAGCAGCAGCTGGCGCTGTTGTCGGGTGTGCTGTTCCTCGCATTCGGTGTCTGGGCGCTGAGGGGGGGCGAGGACGACGACGAGGTGCCGTCGACGGAGCGGACGGGCTTGCTCGTGCTGTTCGCGCTCGCCGCCGCGCTCTTTGTCTCGGAGCTGGGGGACAAGACCCAGGTGGCGGCGCTCTCGCTCTCCAGCGTGAACCCGAGCGCTCGGTTCGAGGTGTGGCTCGGCGCGACGGTGGGGATGGTGGCCGGCGATGCCATCGCCGTCGTGGCGGGCCGGTCGCTGCGGTGGCGGCTGCCCCAGGTGTGGCTGGCGCGGGCCAGCGGCCTACTCTTCATCGCCTTCGGCGCGGGCGCCATCGTCTTCGCATTCTGGTAGAGGTTTGCAGGTATACCCGGATCGACGCTTGTCGCTGACGCCTCGCGGTTGCTAGGGTTTGCTGCGCATGTGGCGGGGTTCCATCTGGTGATTCAGCAATGATCTGGTGGCTGCTGCTCGGGAGCGGTGTCTTCGTGCTGCTCGCGTACGGCGCCACCGCGCTGTACATCGCCGAACTCTTTACGCGCTCCAAGCGGCGTCGTGTCGAAGGCACGCCGGCGGCATTCGGGCTGCGCTTCGAGGAGATCCAGTTGCGTGCGCCGGACGGCGTCGTCCTGCGCGGCTGGTTCCTCGACTCGCCGGGCGCGCGTGCCACCGTCGTGCTCGTGCATGACGGCGAGGGAACCCGCGCCGATTCGACGCAGGGCCTGCTCGCACTGCAGCGCGATTACGTGCTGCGTGGATTCAACGTCTTCGCCTTCGACCTGCGCGGCCGCGGCGAATCCGCCGGCGTGCGCGACCGCCTGGGCAGCGCGGAGCAGCGCGATGTCGCGGTGGCCATCGCCTACGTCCGCCGTCGCGCCGGGGAACTGCCGATCGTGCTGCACGGCTTCGGGCTCGGCGGGTCGCTGGCGATCTCGACGGTGGCGGCCGGAGCGCCGGCCGACGTGTTGATCGCCGACTCTCCGTTCAGCTCCGCGCGTGACCACCTGCGCTTCAGGTGGCACCGGTTGCCGGGGCACATCTTTCACGCCGCGTGCTGGGTTGCGCGACGCGTCTACGGCGCGGATGTCGACGCCCTCAGCCCGCAGAATGTGATCTGCGATGTCGCGCCGACCCCCGTCCTGCTGGTTCACGGTGATGCCGACGAGGTCGTTCCCGTGGAAGACACCCTGAACATCGCCGCCGCGACGCTGCAAGAGCGCATCGACCTCTGGGTCGTGCCGGGCAGCGGGCACTGCCGCGCCTACGTCGAAGACCCGAGGCGCTACCTCGGGCGCTGCCTCGCTTTCATCGACGAAGCGATCCCACGGCGCGTGCTCGCCTCCGCGGGATAGCGGTGGCGACGCCCAGCGCCAGGCTCAGGGACGCGATCACCGACGTTCCCGGCATCAAGGTCGGCCACTGGACGAACCGCCGCGCCGCCACCGGCTGCACGGCCGTGCTCTGCATGGCAGGGGCCGTCGGCGGCGTCGATGTGCGAGGCGCTGCGCCGGGGACGCGCGAGACCGACCTGCTGCGCCCGGACAACCTTGTGCAAGAGGTGCATGGCGTGCTGATCACCGGCGGTTCCGCCTTCGGGCTGGACGCCGCCAGCGGTGTGATGCGGTATCTGGAGGAGCAGGGCGCGGGCTTCGCCTTCGCGGGCTCGCGGGTGCCGATCGTGCCGGCGGCCAACCTCTTCGACCTCGGTCTCGGCAGCGACCGCCGCCCTGACGCCACCGCCGGGTACCGCGCCTCCAAGCGGGCCACGGGTGGGGCCGTCGCGGAGGGCTCGGTGGGGGCGGGGACCGGGGCCACGGTGGCGAAGTCCGCCGGGCGCGACCGGCTGCTCAAGGGCGGGCTGGGCACGGCCAGCGAGCTGCTGGACACGGGCGTCGTCGTCGGCGCGATCGTGGCGGTCAACGCCGGTGGCTCGATCCGCGATCCGCGCACCGGCGAGGTCGTCGCGGCGCCACGCGCCGACGGCGCGGGCTTCATCGACCTCGATGCGCACCTGCGGACCGGTCGCGCCTGGCCGAGCGAGGACGATGATGATGGGGAGACGGCGGACGATCAGACCGGCGACGGCGACGGTGGCAGTGACGGCGATGACGAGGCAGGGCCGCAGAACACCACCCTCGCCGTCATCGCGACGAATGCTCGCCTGACGAAGCCGCAGGCCGGCCGGCTGGCCACGGTCTGCCACGACGGATTCGCTCGCACGATCTGGCCCGCGCACACCATGGGTGACGGCGATGTCGTCTTCGCGCTCGCCACGGGTGAGGTCGAACTGGAACTCGGGGGCCTCGGCGCACTGGAGGCGATGGCTTCGCGCGCCGTCGAGCGAGCGATTCTGCGCGGTGTGCGGCTGGCGGCTGGCCTGGCTGGAGTGCCATCGGCATCGGAGTGGGCGGCGAGCCGCTAGCGACCGTCGGCGGCAGTGCCTCGCGGCGTTGCGACGGCGGTTTGACAGGCTCTGCCGCAAATCTATACTGGGGTCGCCGAGCCGACCCTCAGGCGGCCAGGCATTGAGAGAACAGGAAAGCGACGACTCCCCCAGCAAACTGTCCAGCTTGGATCCTGAGTGACCGAGACGGAGTGGCAGATGAGTCAGCACACAGCGTATGTACCCCGGCCCGTTCGGGGTGTTCTTGTGTCCGAACGTCGTGATGTGGCCGAGGTGGTCCTGCGCCGCCGCACCTTCCGGGTCAGTGAGCAGAAGCGAACCAGAGAGGCCATGACCGGCGCACGCCCGATGGAGGTACTGCCATGAAGCCGGTGACTGTCTCCGACATCCAGAAGATGCGCGACCAGGGCAAGCGCATCACGATGCTGACCGCCTATGATTACCCCACAGCGAAGCTGGCCGAGCAGGCTGGCATCCCGATCCTGCTCGTCGGTGACTCACTCGGTAACGTCGTGCTCGGATACGACTCGACGGTGCCGGTGACGGTCGAGGACATGATCCACCACGGCAAGGCCGTCGTCCGTGGCGTGGAGCGCACCCACGTCGTCGTCGACATGCCGTTCGGCAGCTACCAGGGCGGGTGGCAGGACGCGATGCACACCGCCGTCCGCATCATGCAGGAGACCGGCTGCGGGTCCGTGAAGCTCGAGGGCGGCGTGCGTTCCGCCAAGGCGGTCAGCAAGCTCGTCGAAGCGGGCATCCCGGTGATGGGCCACATTGGACTCACGCCCCAGTCGGTGAACGCGTTCGGCGGGCACAAGGTGCAAGGCAAGACTCCGCGACAGGCCGTGAGCGTGCTGGCCGATGCGAAGGCACTCGAGGACGCCGGCGCGTACGCGGTCGTGCTCGAGACCGTCCCGACGGCGCTCGCGCACATGATCACGCAGCGCCTCGACGTTCCCACGATCGGTATCGGCGCGGGCCCGTTCTGCAGCGGCCAGGTCCAGGTGGTGCACGACATGCTCGGCCTTTACGAGGACTTCAAGCCGAAGCACGCCCGTCGTTACCTCGAAGGCGCGGAGCTGTTCCGCGACGCGATCACCGCGTACCGCGAAGAGGTCGAGAAGGGCGAGTTCCCGACGGCCAAGGAGTCGTTCTACATGGACGAGCGCGCACTCGCCCTGATCGAGCGCATGACGCCGACCGGGGCGGACGACATGAGTGAGGCCGCGCAGGTGCTCGCGGAGTGGGATGCCGAGGATGCGAACGACGATGCCGTGACCGGTCGGTCTAAGGCGTCCGGCAAGGCCGCCGGTTAACAGGTGGGCAGCCCGGCAGGCGCGTAGCCGGCCGGCCAGCAGGCAGGCAAGTACCGCGATGCAGGTCGTTCGGACGATCTCGGAGTTGCGCGCGCTGCGTGGCGCCGCCGCGCCGCTCGTCGGCCTCGTGCCGACGATGGGCGCCCTGCACGACGGCCACCTCTCGCTCGTGCGCCGTGCGCGCGAGGAGTGCGAGACGGTCATCGGCTCGCTCTTTGTGAATCCCACGCAGTTCGGTCCGAACGAAGACTTCAGCCGCTATCCACGCGACGAGGAGCGCGACCTCGGGCTGTTCGAGCGCGACGGTACCGATATCGTCTTCGCCCCTTCCGTCGACGAGATGTACGGCGGCACACCGGCGACGACCGTCACGCTCGGCGGCATCGCCGAGCGGCTGGAGGGCGCGAAGCGCCCCGGGCATTTCGATGGCGTCGCCACGGTCGTCACCAAGCTGTTCAACATCGTGCAGCCGGACCGCGCCTACTTCGGTCAGAAGGACGCGCAGCAGCTGCGGGTGATCCGCACCTTCGTCCGCGACCTCGACATCCCCGTCGAAGTCGTCGGCTGTCCGACGGTGCGTGAGCCGGACGGCCTGGCGCTCTCCTCTCGCAATGTCTACCTCGACGACGACCACCGGGCGCAGGCGCTCTCGCTCTCCCGCGGTCTCGATCGGGCCACGGCGGCGCTCGAGGACGGTGTCCGCGACGCAGAGACGCTGCGACGGCTCGTGCTCGATGAGATCGAAGCGCAACCGCTGGCGGAGATCGACTACGTCTCGCTGGCAGACTCGGGATCGCTCGAGGAATTTGAGGGCGACGTTACGGGCGAGGTCGTGCTCTCGATGGCCGTGCGCTTCGGTGCGACGCGCCTGATCGACAACGTCACGCTGACCTCGTAGAGCGACCTCGCAGCCTCGCTTCTCGGCGCGCCTCCCGGCAGGGCGGGTCGCTTCGCGCGGCCTACCCACCGCTGCTAGCATGTGGACGGCGAGTCGGCCGTCAGCCCGGGAAGCCAGCAGGAAGCCAGCGAGGAAGCCTCGGAGGAACCGTGTCTGGTCACTCGAAGTGGTCGTCGATCAAGCACAAGAAGGCGGCGACCGACGCGAAGCGCGGTCAGTTGTTCACCAAGCTTGCACGTGAGGTCGCGATGGCTGCTCGCGAGGGCGGCGGCGACCCGGACATGAACTCACGGCTGCGACTCGCGATCCAGCGAGCCAAAGACAGCAACATGCCGAACGACAACATCGACCGTGCGGTCCAGCGCGGCGCCGGGGGCGGGGGCGGCGAGGCGCTGAGCGAGATCACCTACGAGGGCTACGGCCCGGGCGGCACGGCCGTGCTGGTGGAGGCGGTCACCGACAACAAGAACCGCACCGTCGCCGAGGTGCGAAACGTCTTCACTCGCGCCGGCGGGAACCTCGCGGAGGCGGGCGCCGTCGCCTGGCAGTTCGAGACGCGCGGCGTGATCGCCGTCGACGCGGAGCCGCAGGACGTCGACGAGGTGCAACTGGCCGCAATCGAGGCCGGCGCGCTCGATGTCTCCGCGGACGATGACGTGGTCGAGGTGATCACGGAGCGAGAGACGCTGGAGGCTGTCCGCCGGGCGCTCGATGGGGGCGGCATCGCGGTGGAACGTGCGGAGCTAGCGCAGCTGCCGAAGAACGTGATCGAACTGGACGAGAGTACCGCCATCCAGGCGTTGCGATTGCTCGAGCGGCTCGACGAGCTGGATGACGTGGCGCGGGTCTTCTCGAACGCCGACTTCCCGGAGGAGGCGCTCGCAGCCCTGGCAGGCTGACGGGCCGGGGCGCATGGGCGATCGGCTGAGGGTGCTGGGGATCGACCCCGGCCTGGCATCGACCGGATTCGGGGTGGTCGAAGCCGCGCCCGGCGGGCACGATGCACGCTCGATCGCAATGGGCGCGATCCGCACGAAGGCGAAGCAGCCTCGCGCGCAGCGGCTGGCAACGATCGCACAGCGCGTCGACGAGCTGATCGTCGAACACGAACCCACCGAGGTGGCGATCGAGCAGCAGTATGTGGCGGACAACGTCCGATCGGCGATGGCGATCGGCGAGGCGCGCGCCGCGGTGATGGTGGCCGCGGCCGGGCGCGGCCTGCCGGTACACGAATACACGCCGTCCGCGGTCAAGGAGGCGGTCACCGGCTACGGTGGGGCGCCGAAGGAGCAGGTGCAGCAGATGGTGATGGCGCAGCTCGAGCTGACCGAGGAACCTTCGCCGCTCGATGTCTCGGACGCGCTGGCGATCGCGCTGACGCGCCTGGCGGAGTCCCGGCTGGATGCCCTGCTGTCCGGTGACGCCCAGCCCACCGGCAGCGGGCAGGGGGGCGCGGCATGATCGCGGCCTTGCGGGGCCAGTTCGTGCAGTGGCACGACGAGTCCAATACGCTCTGGCTCGATGTCTCCGGCGTCACCTACGAGCTGATCGTGCCCGCCTTCGCCTCCGACTGGGTCGCGCAGCACGAGGCTGGCAGCGAACTTCACCTCTTCACCTACTACCATGTCGCGGAGCGCAGTCCGAAGCCGCTGGTGATCGGCTTCCCCCGGCTGGTCGAGCGCGAGTTCTTCCGCAAGTTCATCGAGGTGCCTGATGTTGGCCCGGTGAAGGCCGTCCGCGCGCTGACGCGGCCGGTCTCCGAGATCGCCGGTTGGGTCGAGGCCGAGGACGTGAAGGCACTCCAGCAGCTGCCCGGCATCGGTGTGCGGCTGGCACAGACGATCGTCGCCCGGTTGCACGGCAAGCTCGTGCAGGAGGCGCTGCTGCGCGATGAAGTCGATGGCGCCGCAGCGGTCGCGACACCCGACCTGCGCGACGACGCCGTGGCGGCGCTCGTCCAGCTGCAATACGGGCGACGGGAGGCCGAGAGCGTCGTTGATGCGGTGCTGCTCTCGCGGACGCAGATCGAGGGGCTCGAAGAGTTGCTGCGCGTGGTATTGGAGCAGCAGGCGCCTGCCGGATAGCCGGTGGCGAGCCTTCACGAGCTTCGGTGGCGCCATGTCGGTGAGCTCACTTAGGCGCTCTACGCAGCGAAGCGCGCCGGCAAGGACCGCGTCGCGCTCGGTCCGATCGAGGCGTAAGCGGACATCGAACTGGCCGCGACGACCGGTACGGCCGGGGTACGGCCGGGGTAGGGACGGAGGATACAATGGGCGGGCAGCGAGGGGATGCCCGTGGCCAGCACGATCGACGCCGGGGCTGAAGCCGCCGAGACCGCTGCCGAGGCGAACGGATCGCGCCCCTTCGAGATCGTCTCGGACTTCGTACTGACGGGCGACCAGCCGAAAGCCGTCGAGGAACTCGTCGACGGCCTGGCCGCCGGGCGGCGAATGCAGACGATGCGGGGCGCCACCGGCACCGGCAAGACCTTCACGATGGCCAACATCATCGAGCGGCTCGGCCGTCCCACGCTGGTGATGGTGCCGAACCGCACGCTCGCGGCGCAGCTGGTGACCGAGTTCCGCGAGTTCTTCCCCCACAACGAAGTGCAGTACTTCGTCTCCTACTACGACTACTACCAGCCCGAGGCCTACATCCCCCGTACGGACACCTACATCGCCAAGGACGCCGACATCAACGACGAGATCGACAAGATGCGCCACGCCGCCACGCGGGCGCTGTTTGAACGTCGCGACGTGATCATCGTGGCCTCGGTCTCGTGCATCTACGGCCTCGGCGAACCGGGGGAGTACCAGTCGTTCGTCGTGAACCTGTTCAAGGGCCGCCACATCAACCGCAACTCGCTGATCCGCCAGCTGATCGACATGCAGTACGACCGCAATGATGTCAGCCTGGTCCGGGGCACGTTCCGGGTGCGTGGCGACTCGTTGACGGTCTTCCCGGCGTACGAGGACCTGGCGGTGCGCGTCGACTTCTTCGGCGACGAGGTGGAGCGCATCGTCACGATCGACCCGCTGACCGGTGAGCTGCTGGAGGACTCAGAGCACGTCGCCGTGTATCCGGCGAAGCACTTCGTGACCTCGAAGGAACGTATGGAGCAGGCGCTGATCAGCATCGAGCAGGAGATGATCGAGCACGTGGGGATGTTGCGCGAGAGCGGCAAGCTGCTGGAGGCGCAGCGGCTGCAGGAGCGCACGCGCTACGACCTGGAGACGATGCGGGAGGTCGGCTACTGCTCGGGCATCGAGAACTACTCGCGCCACCTCGTCGGGCGGGGGCCGGGCTCAACGCCGTGGACGCTGCTCGACTACTTCCCGGACGACTGGCTGCTGTTCATGGACGAGTCACACATCGGAGTGCCGCAGGTGCGCGGGATGTTCGAGGGCGACCGCTCGCGCAAGACCACGCTCGTCGACTTCGGGTTCCGGCTGCCATCGGCGCTTGACAACCGTCCGCTCAACTTCGACGAGTTCGAGGATCACATCGCCAACGTGATCTTCACCTCGGCGACGCCGGGGCCGTACGAATTGGAACACTCCGCTGGCATCGTCGACCAGGTGATCCGCCCGACGGGTGTTGTCGACCCGGAGATCGACGTACGGCCCACGCAAGGGCAGGTCGACGACCTGCTGACGGAGGTGCGGGCACACACCGAGCGGGGTGAGCGCACGCTCGTCACCACACTGACCAAGCGCATGGCCGAGGACCTCACGGACTACCTGCAGGAGATGGGCGTGCGGGCGATGTACCTGCACTCCGAGATCGACACGCTCCAGCGTGTCGAGGTCCTGCGCGACCTGCGCCAGGGCGTGCACGATGTCGTCGTCGGCATCAACCTGCTGCGCGAGGGACTCGACCTGCCGGAGGTCTCGCTAGTCTGCATCCTCGATGCCGACAAGGAGGGCTACCTGCGGTCGGGCGGCTCGCTGATCCAGACGATTGGGCGCGCCGCTCGCCACCCCGAGGGCCGCGTGATCATGTATGCCGATCAGAGCACCGACTCGATGCGCCACGCGCTCGACGAGACCGACCGCCGTCGACTCGTGCAGAGCGCCTACAACGATGAGCACGGCATCACGCCGCAGGGCATCAAGAAGGCGATCAAGGACATCAACGATGAGTTGCGGCAGTTTGCGGAGACGCCCGCTTCCTACACCACCGCCGCCGACCTGCCGCGCGATGAGCTGGCGCGCATGATCAAGGAACTGGAATCGCAGATGAAGACCGCCGCCCGCGAACTCGAGTACGAACGTGCCGCGCTGCTACGCGACCAGATCATCGAACTGCGTCGCGAGCTCTCGGACGATACGCCTGAAGGGCTGAAGGAGTTCGTCGGGCGGCCGCAAGATCGCCGTCCGGACGGCCGTAAGCAGCGCGGGCCACGCACGCGTGGCGGCCCGAGAGGGGCCAAACGCAAGTAGCTCGCCAGCCCGCTCGGTCCTGCCGGATGCCATGCCGGGTGAGGCTGTTTCGGGGAAGGCGCTTCAGGCAGGACGAAGGCCCCGGTGTCGCCGGGGCCTTCGTTGACTGTCGCTGCCTGTTGCCCCATCCGTTGAGTCGCGGGGAGCGGCTCCTCGATTGCGGCGCTCAGCGCCGATGGGCGGACCGACGGTAGTGGCCGGTTGCCGCCGTTGGTAGGGGAGGAACTCGACTCGTCACGGCCGCGAATGGGGCGAACGTAAGCCTGCACTCTTCATGGGCCGCTCCCTACCTCTCTCTGGCAACCTCGCGTCTCGATGTCTCCATTATCTCTATCCGAGTGGCCGATCGCAGTGAAGAAGGTCCTCGGGCGCATGGTCGGGTGTCACTTGTTTCTTCAGGGCAGGGGCGCTGCCGGCCCATCGTCGTCCCACACGCTGGCCGCGCCACCGGCGGCGGCGGCCGGCTCGGGCTCCATCATCACCTGGCGCGATGAGCCACCCGACTCGGCCGGGCCGATGAAGCCTCGCTCCTCCAGCTCGTCCATGATGCGTGCGGCCCGCGGATAGCCGATGCGCAGCTTGCGCTGGAGCATCGAGGTGGAGATGCGGTTGGTCTCGCGCGCCAGAGTCAGCGCCTTCTGGAAGATCGGGTCCTCGTCGTCGCTCTGCTCCGCCGGGTCCTCCATCTCCTCGACCTGCCGTTCGCCCTCGCGCAGGAGATCGTCGTGCTTTTCTGGCTCGAGGTCCACGAAGCGGTCGCCGGTCCAGAACTCCACGATGACCTCGGTCTCCGCATCGGAGACGTAGACGCCCTGCAACCGGCGTGGCTTCTGTGAGTCGGTCGCCAGGAAGAGCATGTCGCCCTGGCCCAGCAGCTTCTCGGCCCCCGCCTGGTCGAGCACCGTGCGGGAGTCGACCTGGGAGGCGACGGAGAAGGCGATGCGCGTGGGGAAGTTCGCCTTGATCAGGCCGGTCACGACGTCGACGGATGGTCGCTGGGTGGCGATCACCAGGTGGATGCCGGTCGCTCGCGCCAGCTGGGCGAGCCGCACGATCTGGCGCTCGACCTGGTAGGGATTGGCGAGCATGACATCGGCCAGCTCGTCCACGACCACGACCCAGTAGGGCAGGGGCTTGCTCGCGACCTGCTCGTTGTAACGATGGATGTCGCGCACGCCGACCTGCGCGAAGCGCCGGTAACGGGACTCCATCTCGTTCAACACCGCCTGCAGCGCGCCTCTGATCTTGTCGATATCGACGACGATCTCGGAGAAGGCGAGGTGCGGAATGTCGGTGAAGGCCGTCAACTCCACGCGCTTCGGGTCGATCATCACGAACCGCAGTTGCTCGGGCGAGTAGTTCATCAGCAGCCCGGTGATGATGGCGTTCAGGCAGACCGACTTGCCGGAGCCGGTAGCGCCGGCGATCAGCAGGTGCGGCATCTTACCAAGGTCGCCGACGGCGGACTCGCCGGAGACGCCGGCGCCGAGCGGGATCGGCAGAGCGGCGCGCTTGGAGGCCTTCCGATAGGCCGTCGACTCCAGCACGCTGCGCAGAGCGACCGTCGTCTTCGTGAGGTTCGGCACTTCGATGCCGAGCATCTGCTTGCCGGGCACGGGCGCTTCGATGCGCAGCGAGGGCGCCGCGAGCGCGAGTGCGAGGTCATTCTGGAGCGCGGTGATGCGGTTTACCCGCACTTTCGTGCGCGAGGTTTCGACTTGCTTCATCCGCGGTTGGCCGTCCTCGTCGACCACGGCCTTGCCGGAGGCATCGCGTTCCGTGATCAGGCGGGTGCGGATGTCCCAGCCGGGCTCGATGCCGAACTGGGTAACCGCAGGTCCCTCGTTGATCTGCGTCACGGTGGCGTTGACCCCGAACGAGGCCAGCGTCTCCTCGATCGCCCGCGCACGGCTGTCGCTGTCCAGCGTGCCGCTCGACGTCTGGGAGCCCTCCTGCAGCAGGTCGACCGGTGGCAGTTGCCAGCCGTCGGACGAGTGTCGCCAGGACTCTGCCGGGGTCTCCATGTCCATTGGGATTTGCGTTCCCGAGTCCTCCTCGTCGTCCTCTTCCGGTGGCGGCGGCACAGGTTCGTCCGGGGCCTCGAGGACCGCGGGGTCGAAGGGGATCGCGGCGGCGAGCGAGGGCTCGGGGGGGCCTGCTAGCTCGTGCATCGTGTCGGCTGCGCCGGGTGCATTGGCCGGGGGCGCGGCGGCGATGGACGGCGCCGCG
>JASLOV010000049.1 GCA_030745285.1 Dehalococcoidia bacterium
CGGGTCCGTCTGCAGCGCGATTCCCACCTCCAGGCGGTTGAGCAGCGCCGACGCGATCAACGGCTGCTCGTCCGGCATCACCGCCTCCTTCTCCACGATCGATGCCAGTGTCAGCACCTCGTGCAGCGTGAGCCCGCTGGCCTCCGCCTCCGCACGCAGCTCCGGCGTGAACTGCTCGCCGAGCGCCGCGAGCATCGCCTCCACCAGCGACTCGGCGGTGGGGGCCTCACCGCAACCGAGCGGGTAGGTCGCGGGCAGGAGGTAGCCGATCAGAGATGCGCCCTCGGGGCGTCCGTCGAGAACCGAGTCGGGCCGCGCGCCGGAGATCGCCTCCAGCCAGTCGTCCAGCGAGACGATGTCGTTCTCGTCGAGCCACTCGCCAAGCTGCTCGAGCCGCATCCCCTCCGGCACGCTCAGGAACGTTTCGTCGGAGTCGCCCTGCCGCAACCGTCGAATCACCTCCGCCGCCGGCGAGCCGAGCGGGAAGTCGTAGCGACCCGCCCGCAGCTCCGCTCCGCCGCCTGCGTACTCCAACAGCAGATTGAACTGGCGCTCGCTGCCGATGATGCCGGCGGCGAGGAGCCGCGCCGCGATCTCGTCCCCGCCCGAACCCGCCTCGATGTCGAAGCAGACGTGGCCGCCCGACGGCGCGACCATGACCGCCTGTTCGCTGCCTCGCACCTCGACGGCGACGGCCTGCGGCGATCGCCGCAGTTGCACCGCGAGCACCGCCCCCACCGCGACGACGTAGAGGGCCGTCAACACCAGAGCGTACGCCATCGGGTCACGCCCGCGCATCCGGCCCCTCCGTGCGTCTGCGATCGATGAATTGCTGCAGGATCAGCGCGGCCGCGACATCGTCCCGTGGCTCGCCGCCACTGCCCTCGCGCTCGGCCTCGACGGTGGTGAAGCGTTCGTCCTCATATTCTACCGGCAGGTCGAGGCGTCGCCGGATACGCTCGCCCAGCCGCCGCGCCAGCCGCGCGGCCTCTCCCTCGCTGCCATCGAGCAGTAGCGGCAGCCCGACGACCACGCCGCCGGCTTCCTCGCGCGTCGCAACCGTCCGCACCGCCGGTACGGCAGCCGAGGTGGGCACGACCTCCACGGGGACCGCGACACGCTCCTCCGGGTCGCAGACCGCGATGCCGACGCGCTGCGTGCCCGGGTCGACGCCGACCCATCTCACCGGCGGGGACTCACTGCGTGCGCCTCACTGGGGGTGGCTCATGGGGAGCTGGCTGCTTCGCCGCCGGCAGCCTCGTCCTCCGAGTCTTGCGAGGGGCCGTCAAAGGTGATGGCGATCTGGCTACCACGTCGTGGCAGCCAGATCCACGGCAGCCACTCCGGCTCGATCGTCACTCGTGGCAGCTCTTCCAGCCCCAGCCGCTCCTGCAGCAGCCGGGCCGCCTCGCTCGGGCGGGCCCCCTTGAGCCCCTCCTGCACGGCCGTGGCCTCGTACAGCTCGAATGCCAGTCCGGTTGCCGTGAGGCCGACCTGTACGACGCCCGACCGGTACGTGCGCTCCTCGTCGAACTCAACCTCCGTCGTGCCCGGCAGTAGCGCCATCCCCGGCGGCAGCGAGGCTCGCAGCAGCTCCTCGCCGAACGCCGCCGCCTGCTCATGCGGCACCGAAATCGCCGAGACGACGGCCGTGAACTCCATGAGGAATGTCTCCTCCGGCTGATCGAGATTGGCGAACGGGTCTTCGCCCAGGATCGTGATGATCGCAGTCTCGGTGAACACCGTCCCGCTCTCGACGTCCGCGGCAAGCCGCCGCCCGCCCACGCGCTGCAGCACATCCGGCGCCAGCGCCCGCAGCCGCTCCACATCCTCAAGCGCCACGGCCGCGACGGTACGATTGGTGCCGCCGGCGGCGGCGAGCGGGTTGGTGACGGCGAGTGTGTCTGGCACCCCGGAGAGCGCCCACAGCTGGTCGGCGTCGATGTTGCCGATCTCGCCGAGCCGCTCAGCGAGCGCGTCCACGGTGACCGTCTCCCCCGGCGCGACGTCCGTCTCCGCGACGACGCGGAACGCCAGCCCGTGCTCGGTGGCGGCCAGGGCATCCTCCGCCACGCGAACCGGCGCCTCGCCCTCGTTGCGCAGGCGCAGCGTCACCGTCGCCGCTTCGTCGCTCAGCTCCGCGCTGCCGGTGGTGCCCGTTGCAAGCACGATGCTGAAGGTCAGGCGCACGGTGACGCCCGGCAGCACGCCGGCCGCCGCATCCGCCTCATCGGCGACGGCATCGACTCGCGCCGTGCTGCTGCCTGAGAACGGCTCGGCCGGGGGCACGATCACGATCTCCGCCGCCGGCAGGGTGTAGTAAACCCCACCGATCGCAAGCGCCACAGCCACGGGCGGCGCCAGCCAGCGCAGTGCGCCCAGCGGGCGCAGCCGCGGCAGCGGGAACTCTCGTGCGCCGACACGGACTGTACGTGTGCGCTGTCGTCGCAGTGCACGAACGGAGCCGGCCGTGCGCAAGCCGTTGTCCGCCGCTAGCGCGCGCACCTCGCGCCGGGCGGCAACGACGCCGAGTTCGATGCCCCGCCGGCGCACGTGAGCCGCCACATGCGGCCATGCCGAGACGTCCCGCAGCCCCCTCACGGAACGCGGCACCATCAGCACGAGATCGACTTCGTCGGCGGTATCGATGCGGCCGATCACCGACGCGGCGTCGTCGTCGGCCGTGGCGACGATCACACCCGCGCCGGCCGTCGCCACCCTCGACCGCAACCGTGGACTGCGACGCCAGACCCCGCGCCCCGCCACCACGACCGCCCAGCCGATCGACTCGAATGCGGTGCGGAACGCCAGGCCGACAGCGCCGCCGCCGCGGCGCAGCGGAGGCGTGACGTTCGCGTCCGTCCAGGCCGTCACGCTCGCCCACCAGCGGCGCAGCCGATCGGACAGCGGCTCGTTCAGTGACCCGGGCTGCTCGCCGCGAGGCGGCTGATCCATCGCCGCTATCCGGTCGCCAGCCGCTCCCTCGCGGCTGTCAGTGCGACCTCGAGTGCCTCATCGAGCTTCGAGGCGTCCCGGCCGCCCGCCTGGGCCAGCTGCGGGCGCCCGCCGCCGCCGCCGCCGACGATCTGCGCCGCTTCGCGCACGATCTCATCCGCCGCCAGCCCGCGGGCGATCGCCTCGTCCGTCGCCGCCGCCAGCAGCAGTGGCCGTCCGTCCGACTCGGCCCCCAGCACGATGAAGACGTCGCCGAGCTGGGCGCGCAGCCGGTCGGCGAGCGCTCGCAAGGCGTCGGCCGAGGAGGCATCGACGTGCGCGACGAGCAGCTTGATGCTGTCCACCTCCTCCGCCTGCCCGACGAGGTCGTCGGCCGAGGCGGCTGAAGCCTGGCGCTCGAATCCCTCCGCCCGCTTGCGCTCTTCGGCGAGTTGGGTCTCCAGCGCATCGACCCGGTCGATCACCTCGGCGGCCGGTACCTTGAAGCGCTGCGAGAGCGTGTCGAGCGTGTCCAGCCGCTCTTCGATGTAGCGCTCCGCCTCGGGCCCGGTCACCGCCTCGATGCGGCGCAGACCCGCACCGATGCTGGAATCGGCGACGATCTGCAAGTTGCCGACCTGCCCGGTCGAGCTGAGATGGGTGCCGCCGCAGAGTTCGCGGCTGAAGCACTGGCCGGGCCCGTGGCCGTGCCCTCGTGCCTCGCAGTACTCGACCATTCGCACCTGCGTCGTGTAGCGGTCCTCGAAGAAAGCGATCGCGCCACGCTCGATCGCCTCCTCGTACGGCAGCTCGGAAGTCTCCTGGGCGATGTCGTCGCGGATGCGGGAGTTCACCAGCCGCTGCACCTCGTGCAGACGCTCCGCGCCCGGCGATTCCGGGTGCGTGTAGTCGAAGCGCAACCGATCCGGCCCGACGTACGAGCCCGCCTGCCGCACATGCGAACCGAGCACCGACCGCAGCGCGGCATGCAGCAGGTGCGTCGCCGTGTGGTTGCGGGCGCTGCTGATGCGGAACTGCGGGTCGACGCGACTCTCTGCGCTCTCGCCGACGGCGATCGTCCCCTCGACGACCTCGCCGATGTGCACGATGGCGTCGCCGTAGCGCTGGGTGTCGTCCACGCGGAAGCGGCCGCCGGGGGTCACGATCTCGCCCCGGTCGCCGATCTGCCCGCCAGCCTCGGCATAGAAGGTAGTGGCGGCGAGCACGACGTGCCCCTCGCTACCTTCTCCGCTCAGGGTCTCCGCACTGTCGTCGCCGGCGCCTTCTTCGCCGGAGAGGATGGCGATCACGTCGGATCGCGTCTCGAGCGCGTCGTAGCCGAGGAACTCGCTGCGGGCGCCCATGCTGACGAGCCGCTGCACGCGCTCCTCGTCCTCCAGATCGAAGGTCGCCGTCTCCCCGCGCGATCGCTCACGCTGGGCCGCCATCTCGACCTCGAACCCTTCCTGATCGACGCTGTAGCCCTGAGTTGCCGCGACCTCGACGGTCAACTCCGGCGGCAGGCCGTGCGTGTCGTAGAGCGTGAACATCTCGCGCCCGGGGATGCGCCGGCTGGCACTCTCGCGCTCGATCACCGCGTCGAGCAGGTCGAGCCCGCGCGCCAGCGTTGTCTGGAAGCGTGCCTCCTCCACGGCGACGACGCGTTTGATGAAGTCGCGCTGCTCCTCGATCTCCGGGTACCAGGCCGTGGCGGCATCGATGGCGGCGTCGGTCACGCTCTCCAGGAAGGCGTCCTGCAACCCGATCGTGTACCCGAAGTACACCGCCCGGCGCAGCACGCGGCGCAGGACGTACCCGCGCCCGTCGTTGGCCGGCAGCACCCCGTCCGAGATCAGGAAGGCGAGCGCCCGCGAGTGTTCCGTGATCGACCGTAGCGCCGCAGCCGTCGCCGGGTCGCGGTCCGGGTCGTAGGCCCGGTCGGATCGCTCCTCGACACGCGCCAGCACGCCGCGCAACTCCTCCGTGTCGTAGACGGAGTGGCCATCCTGCAGCACCCAGGCGATGCGTTCCAGCCCGGCGCCGGTGTCGACGTTGTTGGCCGGCAGCGGCGTGCGGTTGCCATCTTCATCCTGGTAGAGCGTGGTGAAGACGATGTTCCAGATTTCCAGGAAGCGCCCGCACTCCACATCCGGGTGGCAAGTCCCGTCTGCACAGGAGGCGCAGCCCGGTACCGCCCCGAAGTCGAAGTGCACCTCGGAGCAGGGCCCGCAGGGCCCCACCGGAACCGGCGGGGCCGGCCAGAAGTTTCCCTGTTCCGCGGTGTAGCGCAGGATGCGGTCGGCGGGAACGTCCCATCCCTCCCACAACGCGAAGGCCTGGTCGTCGTCGGTGAATACGGTCACCCAGAGCCTGTCCGGGTCGATCTCCAGCACCCGGGTGAGGAACTCCCAAGCCCACTCGATCGCCTCTTCCTTGAAGTAGTCGCCGATCGAGAAGTTGCCCAGCATCTCGAACATCGTGAGGTGATGGGGGTCGCCGACGTCCTCCACGTCCGTCGTGCGGAAGCACTTCTGGATCGAGGTCATGCGTCGGGAGGGCGGTTCGGCGGCGCCGGTGAAGTAGGGCTTGAACTGCACCATGCCCGCGCTGGTGAAGAGCAGCGTCGGGTCGCCGTGGGGAACGAGCGAGGACGAGGGAATGCGCTGGTGACCCCGCTCCTGGAAGAAGGAGAGGAACGTCTCACGCAACTCGCTGACGGTCAGGGACTTCATGCCCACGACCTCGACAACTCACTGGATTCAGGCAGGGAAATCGCTGGTGGCAGCGTTCGGCGCGAGTGTAGAATGGCTGTGATTCGACGGTCAATTCGCCGTGACGCGCGGCGCATGCCGCCGACGGAGCGACAACGATAAACAACGACACGTCAGACGACGACAAACCTCCGCAACCGGGTCGGTCGAGGCTGCACAGCCCTCCCCTCTCAGAGGCTCCCCTGGATCGCTGGACCGCCGTGATCTTCGCGGCCGGTCATGGCACGCGCATGCGCTCCACGCTGCCGAAGGTCCTGCACCCGGTGGCCGGTCGCCCGATGCTGCAGCTGATCTGCGACACCGCCCGCGCCGCCGGCTTCACTGACATCGTCGTCGTCACCCCGGACCAGGACGGCCCCGTCGCGGAGGCGGCGCTGCAGAGCGGCGAGCCCCCCGTACGCATCGCCATCCAGGAGCAGGCGTCCGGCACCGCCGACGCCGCGCTGGCGGCGCGCCCGCTGATCCAGCGACCGAACCTGCTCATGCTCAACTCCGACCAACCGCTCTTCGTTGCTCGCACGCTGCGCGCGATCGCCGAACGCCACCAGGCGTCCACCCACGCGCTCACCTTCCTCACCGCCCATCTCGCCGACCCCACCGGCTTCGGCCGCGTCGTCCGACGCAACGGCCGCATCGAGGGCGTGGTCGAGGACATCGAGGGAGACTCCGCCGAGGTCGGTGCGCCGGAGGTGAACGCCGGCGCCTATGCCATGGACGCAGAGTGGCTCTGGCTGGCGCTCGACCGCATCGAGCCGGGAGCGGTCAGCGGCGAGCGCTACCTCACGGCCGTGATCGAACACGCCGTCGCGGACGGCGGCGCGCAGGCTCACCAGGTCGCGGAGGCATCAGAGGTGCAGCACGTCAGCACCCAGACCGACCTGGCCGAGGCCGAGCGCATCATGCGCGAACGTGTCCGCCTCCAGTTGATGGAGAGTGGCGTGACGATCCTCGATCCCCTCACCACCTACGTCGATGTCGGCGTCAGCGTCGGCGCGGACACGACGCTGGAGCCGGGCGTTCACCTCAAGGGCACGACCATCGTCGGCGCCGGCTGCCACATCGGACCGAACGCGATCTTGCGCGACGTGACGATTGGTGACCGCTGCGTGATCGGCGGCTCGACGCTGGAGCAGTCCACGCTGGCCGACGACGTCACCGTCGGCCCCTACTGCCACCTGCGCGCGGGCACGACGGTGGAGTCGGACGCCTACCTGGGCAACTACTCGGAGGTGAAGGCCTCACGCATCGGCGCCGGCACGAAGATCGGCCACTTCTCGTACATCGGCGACGCCGATATCGGCCGCCAGGTAAACATCGGCGCCGGCACGGTCACCGTGAACTACGACGGCGAGGATAAGCACCCGACCCGCGTCGGCGACGGCGC
>JASLOV010000050.1 GCA_030745285.1 Dehalococcoidia bacterium
ATCGCCGCCGATCAGGATCGACATCGAGTTCATGTTCTCAGGCACGTCGCCCCGCTTCGATGCCCGTGATCCGATAGCCTCAGTATAGGTTGGGCCAGAGGGCACGGCCGGTACGCCGCTCACAATGCAGGGTGCAGCGACGCCCGCTCAGCGGATGACGTATCCCACGCCGCGAACCGTGCTGATGACATCGCTTGTGCCGGCTTCCGCAAGCTTCGAGCGGAGGCGTGAGACGTGCGCTTCGACGAAGTTGCGCTGACCGAACGTCTCGTACCCCCAGATGGCGGTCGAGATGTCGTCCGTGGTCATGACCTCGTTCTTGTGCTCGAGCAGCAGCCGCAGCATGGAGAACTCCTTGGGCGTGAGGTTCAGCTGCTCCTCGTTCACGAGCACCTTGTGGGCGCCCGGGTGCATGACGATGCCGCCGGGACCCTCCAGCTCCTGCCGCTCGACGCCGGGGCGCGTGCGGCGGCGGAGCACGGCCCGCACGCGCCGGTTCAGCTCCGCCGAGTCCATCGGCTTGACGATGTAGTCGTCCCCTCCGAGGTCGAAGCCGTGCAGCCGTTCGGCGAGGTTGCCCGCGGCAGTCACGAAGACCACTGGTACGTCCGTGCGCGCCCGGATCTGACGGCAGACATCGAAACCCGACATGCCCGGCAGGCCAACATCGAGGATGACGAGGTCGTAGGACTTGCGACTGATCAGCGCCAGCGCGTCTTCGCCGCTGGCGGCGCCGCTGGCGACATTGCCGTCCGCGCGAAGGTGGGCGGCGATCAGCTCCCGCACGGTCGGCTCGTCGTCCACGATGAGCACGCGAGCGCTCTCCGGCTCGGAAACGGGCACTGTCGGCTGTTCGGCGAACATCAACGAATTCCCCACGAACCAGGGACAAGCGGGTGAGGCGCCACCCGCCCCGACGAACAAGCGGCCGATTCCGGAGCTTCTGCGCACCGGATCGACCGTGAGGGACGGGTTAGCCGCCTCATCGATAACTCGCCTGGGATCAAGTCATCGCAATAGCAAGCTTAGAACGGTCGAGCATCAGAAACCTGACGAAACGCTGCTTTCCCGTCAGCGTGGCGTCAGCCGGGTTCCTCTAGCGATAAGCGCGTCTGCTGTCACGGAAGCAATCCGTGGTCCGCCAGGAACTCTAGCAGCAGTGGACGAAACTCCTCGCGACCCTGGGCGTACACACCGTGGCCAGCTTCCTGCAGGATCTCCAGTCGCGCGTTGTCGCCGATGGCACGCGCCATGTGGACGGAGCCGCCCGCCCCGGCCACCACGTCCTTGCCCCCGGCCACGATCAGCGCCGGACACTCGATCTGATGCAGGTACGGAGTCAGCGGGTGCTCGCGCAGCCCGGCCACGGCCCGTGATTCCGCGACGTGCGACTCAACGTGCTCCGGCGGCACTTCCCGGCTATCGCCCTGATCGACGGTGACGTGGCCCGCGAAGGCCGGTTCGAGCGACTGACCCGCCAACGGCCCGACCCCTGCCCTCGCGACTTCGCCGCGCTGGTACCAGTTGTCGCTCGCCGGGCCGTTGACCTCGGCTGAGCTGGAGTCGATTACGATCGCGGCGCAGCGCTGCGGATAGTCGAGCGCGAAGCGCTGGACCAGCACGCCGCCCCACGAGACGCCGAAGATCACGGCTTGCTCGACATCGAGGCCGTCGAGCAGACGGTCGAGGTCAGAGGCGTAGAGCGGCAGCGAGTACTTCGCCGCCTGCCCGGAGCGGCCGAGCCCGCGGTTGTCCCACGAGATGGTGCGGAAGTGCCGGGCATACCACTCCATGTCGTTCTGCTCGAAGCCCTGTCCGCTCCCGCCCAGTCCGTGGCAGTAGACGAAGGCCAGGTCGCCGCCCCCCTGCTCCTCGTAGTGGATGGTGACGTCGCTCAGGTCCATCCCCGGCATGGTGTCCTCCAACCCCGCAGATGAGTGGTACACGCACCTGCGACGAGCCCGCAAGCTCACGCGCATCGTATGTTTGGATAGCGCCGGGTCTCGCACGGCGACGAGTCCCGGAGATCCGATCATGAAGGGGCGCGACGGATGGGTCATTGAGCCGCCGACAACTGCGCCGGCTGTCATCAGCAGCGATCATCGCGTCGATCGCAGTAATCCTGCTGACGACCCTCACACCGGTCGGCGGCGACCCACGGGAGGCCGGCAGCTGCTTCCTCGGCCTGCCGTGCGCCATCGGCCACTTCACCCTGTTCGGCGCGCTCGGCGCCGCCATCGCCGGCCGCTACGCCGTGAGCGCCGCCGCGGCGCGGTCTCCCCGACGCGCGCTGGCAATGGCGCTGCTGGCGATCTGGCTGTTCGCCGCGGCCGACGAGCTCGCCCAGACCTGGTGGGTGGAGGGACGCGACGGCGAGTTCGTCGATTGGGCCGCCGACATGGCCGGTGCGATCGTCGGTCTGGCGCTGGCCGGGCCGGTGTTGAGACTGCTCGTCCGCGGCTGAGTCTGATTCGCAGACACTCAATCGACGGCAACCTCGGTCGGGGGATCTCGGCGCCCGATGGCCGGCCCCAGGTCGCGTGAACCGGTGCCCAGATCCGCAGCAGACATTGCGTGAAACGGCACACACGGGGATGATTGTGAACCGCTTCTCAATCCGCTCCCGTGGCGTCCGCACGGGAGCGCCGGGGGCTGACCATGCCGCTTGAGATTCCTGAAGTCGTGATCAACCGCCTGCCGGTGTACTACCGGCTGCTTTCACGCATTCAGGGTGAAGGGCGAGCAGTCGTCTCTTCGCAGGAACTAGGCGACGCCCTGGCGGTCACGCCCGCTCAGATCAGGAAGGACCTCTCCTACTTCGGCCGCTTCGGCAAGCAGGGGCGCGGGTACTCCGTGCAGCGCCTCACCGAGGAGCTGCGACAGATCCTCGGGCTTGAGCGCCGCTGGCGCATGGTGCTGGTCGGCATCGGCCACCTCGGCCGCGCGATCGCCTCCTACCACGGCTTCGAGCCGGAGGGGTTCGATATCATCGCGCTCTACGACGCGGACGCGGAGGTCGTCGGTTCGACGGTCAGCGGGCATGTCGTTCGCGACGCCTCCCGACTTGAGGCGGACCTTGCCCAGGAGCCGGTGTCGATCGGAGTCGTCGCCGTCCCCGCTGAACACGCCCAGGAAGTGATCGACATGCTCGTCGGCGCCGGGATACAGGCGATCCTCTGCTACGCGCCGCGTGCCGTGCAGGTCCCGGACCACGTCGAGCTACGGCAGGTGGACCCGGTGATTTCGCTCCAGAGCATCACCTACCACCTCACCCGCACGCTGGAAGCCGAGACGCCGTAGGCTCACTCCACGCCGGGCTTCCGGACCACTCAGCCGGCGACGCCTACCCGGTCTGACTGACCAGCGACTCCTCCTCCGTCGGCATCGCACGCTCGATCACATCGAGGTAGTCGAGCGCCGCGCCTGAGCCGCGGGCAACGCACTGCAGCGGGTCGTCGGCGACGTGCACCGAAACGCCGGTCTCGTGCCGTAGCAGGTCGTCGAGGTGGCGCAGCATCGCGCCCCCGCCCGTCAGTACGATGCCCCGGTCGATCACATCAGAAGCGAGCTCGGGCGGGGTGCGTTCCAGCACGGAGCGCACGGTCTGCACGATGCTGCCGAGGTGCTCCTGGATGGCCTGCGTCACCTCGCTGGACTGGACGGTGACGGTGCGCGGGAGCCCGCTGATCTGGTCACGGCCGCGCACTCCGACGGTGGTGTCGGGCTCCAGCGGCAGCGCGGAGCCGAGGGCGAGCTTCACCTCTTCCGCCGTGCGCTCGCCGACGATCAGATTGTGGCGACGCTTGATATGCGCGGCGATGGCGTCGTCCAGGCGGTCGCCGGCCACGCGCACCGACTCGCTGGCGACGATGCCGAACATCGAGATCACGGCCGCTTCGGTGCGGCCGCCGCCGATGTCCACCACCATGTGCCCGCGCGGCGACCCGATCGGAATCTCGGCGCCGATGGCCGCGGCGAGCGGCTCCGGGATGAGGTGGGCCGGCCGGCCGGCGCCAGCGGCCTCCGCCGCGTCTCGCACCGCACGCTGCTCCACGCTGGTGACGCCCACCGGGACGCAGATCATCACCTCCGGCCGCACGAGATTGAAGCGACCGACGACGCGGCCGATGAAGTAGCGCAGCATCGCCTCTGTGATCAGGTAGTCGGCAATCACACCGTCACGCATCGGCCGGATCACCTGGATCGTGCCGGGGTGGCGGCCGATCATGGCGCGCGCCTCGTCGCCGACGGCGACAACGGTGTTGTCGCGCTCCGTGAGGGCGACAACAGCGGGCTCATCGAGCACGACGCCTCGCCCCTTCTCGTGGACGAGCACATTGGCGGTGCCGAGGTCGACACCGATACGCCTGCTGAACATCCTGGCCGCCGCTCTTTGGGGGAGTGGTGATAACTCGGTCACAGCCGGGGAGCGCCGCAGTCTAGCGTTCGCCGGGGCGGTGTGCACGCGCGCTAGATGCGATTGACGTCCGCGCCGAGGGCGCGGAGGCGCCCGCTGAGGCCGGCGTACCCGCGGTCCAGGTGAATGACGTCGCGGATCGAGGTCTCGCCGCTCGCGGCGAGCCCGGCGATCACGACGGCGGCTCCGGCCCGCACGTCGAGCGCCCGCACGTTCGCGCCGAAGAGCGGAGTGGGACCCTCGATCATCACCGACTGGCCGCCGGCGGTGATATGCGCGCCCATCGAGCGCAGCTCACCGACGTAGAGCAGCCGGTTTTCGAAGACCCGCTCCAGCACGATCGAGACGCCGTGCGCCTGGGTC
The DNA here is from genome assembly GCA_030745285.1 of Dehalococcoidia bacterium. Classification (GTDB taxonomy): domain Bacteria; phylum Chloroflexota; class Dehalococcoidia; order UBA2979; family UBA2979; genus SHYR01. Next base: position 4,781 of record JASLOV010000050.1, read on the forward strand.
AGCATCGCCGCCATCGGGGCGTGCAAGTCGGTGGCGTAGCCGGGATAGGGGACGGCCTGGAGCTGGATCGGCTTCAGATCATGGCCCGGGCGGCGGCAGACGCGGATGCCGGCTCCCGCCGCCGTCACATCGAGGCCGGCCTCGTTCATCTTCGTCAGCAGGCTGTCGAGGTGGCGCGGATTGGCACCCTCCACGGTCACGTCGCCGCCGGTGGCGGCGCCAGCCAGCAGGAAGGTCCCGGACTCGATGCGGTCGGGGATGACGGTGAATTCCGTGCCATGCAGCCGCTCGACCCCATCGACCTCGATGGTGTTGCTGCCGTGGCCGCGGATGCGTGCGCCCATCTCGTTCAGCATCTCCGCGACCATCTGCACTTCCGGCTCCGCCGCGGCGTTGACGATCGTGGTCGTGCCCCGCGCGAGCGTGGCGGCAAACAGCAGGTTCACGGTGCCGAGCACGCTCGGGTAGTCGAGGAAGAGCCGGGCGCCGGTCAGGCGGGGCGCTCTCGCCACCCAGGCCGCGCCGTTGCGCACCACCTCCGCGCCCAGCGCGCGGAACCCGGTGAGATGCACGTCCAGCGGGCGCACGCCGATCACGTCGCCGCCGGGCGCCGCACACGCCGCCTCCCCCTCGCGTGCGAGCAGCGGCCCCATCACCAGGAACGAGGCGCGCAGTGCCACCACGTGCTCGTCTGGCGCGCGATGCTCGGTCAGTTCCGCCGCCTGGATCTCGACGTCGTCACCGGAGCGCTCGACGCGCGCGCCGAGGGCGCGGAGCAGATCGGCCATCTCGCCGATGTCGGCGATCGCCGGGGTGTTGTGAATCGTGACGGGGTCGGCCGTCAGCAGTGTGGCGGCAAGGGCGTAGAGCGCTGCGTTCTTGGAGCCGGAGGCGACGATGCTGCCCTGGAGGGGCCGCCCGCCTCGAATCACCAGTCGCTCGTCCATCGGTCGCAACCGTGCCTACCCTCGCGCGGTGCGGCCAGCATACGCGGCGTCGCGTGACGCCGCGAGCAGGCGCGCGCGGTGCGCGTGTCGCTGGGCCGGGCGCCGTGACGGAGCGTGTGCTGCGGACGAGGGGTGCTTCGCGCTAACGACTGGCGGCTGGCACTCCGGACCGGGAGCCGCGGCGACGGACCCGCAGACGCAGCAGGGCGCGCTGAAGCGAGAGCTGTGCGCGAAGCAGGTCGAAGGACTCCGTACCGGCCCCGCCGTCCGCCAGGCGTTCCGCCGCCCGCTGTCTCGCCTCCTCCGCCCGCTCCTCGTCGATCTCATCGAGGTGTTCGGCGGCGTCGGCGAGCACGGTCACTTCGTCGGCGGCGACCTGGATGAAGCCGCCGTGGATGGCAAAGGCCAGCTCCTCACCGGCAGCGACCGCGACCATCTCGCCGATGGCGAGGCCGGCCATGAGCGCGGCGTGCGAGGGCAGCACGGTGATTTGGCCCTCGCTGGTGGGCACGATCAGGCGCTGGATGTCGTCGCGACGCAGCACTTCGCGCTCCTGGGTCACGACGGAGAGTGTCAGCGGCACGTCGCCTCCGTTATTCCGCAGCCTTCGATTCGGCGGCCATCTACTCGGCCGCCATCGACTGCGCCTTTTGGACGGCGCCCTCGATGCCGCCGACCATGTAGAAAGCGTTCTCCGGCAGCTCGTCGTGGCGGCCGTCAAGGATCTCGGCGAAGCCGCGCACGGTCTCCTGTACGGTGACGTACTGGCCGGGCGTGCCGGTGAACTGCTCCGCGACGAAGTTCGGCTGACTGAGGAACCGCTGCACGCGGCGGGCGCGGGCGACGGTCTGCTTGTCCTCCTCGGACAGCTCCTCGATGCCGAGGATGGCGATGATGTCCTGCAGGTCCTTGTAACGCTGCAGCGTGCGCAGCACGCCCTGCGCGACGTCGTAGTGCTCCTGGCCGACCACCAGCGGGTCGAGCACGCGGCTATTCGATGTCAGCGGGTTCACCGCCGGGTACAGCCCCTGCTCGACGAGTGCACGGTCGAGCGTAACCGTGGCGTCGAGGTGGCCGAAAGTCGTCGCCACGCCCGGGTCGGTGTAGTCGTCCGCCGGGACGTAAATCGCCTGGAACGACGTGATCGAGCCTTTGCGGGTGGAGGTGATGCGCTCCTCCAGCTCGCCGACCTCGGTGGCCAGGGTCGGCTGGTAGCCGACGGCGGAGGGCATGCGGCCCAGCAACGCGGAGACCTCCATGCCGGCCAGCGTGTAGCGGTAGATGTTGTCGATGAACATCAGCACGTCGCGGCCTTCTTCGTCGCGGAAGTACTCGGCCATCGTCAGGCCGGTGAGGGCGATGCGCAGGCGGACGCCCGGCGGCTCATTCATCTGGCCGTAGACGAGCGCGGTCTTGTCGATCACGCCCGAGTCCTGCATCTCGTGCCACATGTCGTTGCCTTCGCGGGAGCGTTCGCCGACGCCCGCGAAGACGGAGAGGCCACCGTGCTCGGTCGCGAGGTTGCGGATCAACTCCTGCACGATGACGGTCTTGCCTGTGCCGGCGCCACCGAAGAGGCCGACCTTGCCGCCACGCGCGAGCGGGGCGATCAGGTCGATCACCTTGATCCCCGTCTCCATCATCTGCGCCTGCGTCTCCTGCTCCGCGTAGGCGGGAGCGGGACGGTGGATCGGCCAGCGCTCGGTCGTGTCCGAGATCGGCGTGCCGGGGTCGATTGGCTCGCCGGTGACGTTGAAGATGCGGCCCAGCGTCTCCGGGCCGACGGGGACCGAGATCGGCGCGCCGGTGTCCGTAGCCGCCGCGCCGCGGCTCAGCCCGTCGGTCGAGTCGAGCGCCAGGCAGCGCACCCAGTTGTTGCCCAGGTGCTGCTGCACCTCGGCCACGAACTGCTTGCCCTCGCCCATGTCGACGTCGACGGCGTTGAAGATGTCCGGCAGCTCGCCGGGCGGGAACTCGACGTCAATCACCGTGCCGATGACCTGTCGCACAGAACCTGTTGCCATGGGAACCCTCCTGCGGGCCGTTCTCTGAACTATCGATCACGCTCGAGGGCGGCCTTGCCGCCGACGATGTCGAGCAGTTCGCTGGTGACCAGCTCCTGCCGAGCCTTGTTGTATGTGAGGGTGAGGTCCGTGATCATCTCGCCGGCGGCGTCCGTCGCCTGCCTCATCGCCACCATGCGCGCGGACTGCTCGGACGCGGCCGCGTCCAGCAGCGCCTCCAGGATCTGCATCTCCACGTAGCGCGGCAGCAGCGTCTCCAGCAGCTGCGCGGGCTCCGGCTCGAAGATGAAGTCGACGGCCGCCTCGTCCTCGCTGCCCTCGGGCGCGACGACCGGCAGCAGCTGACGGAAGGTCGGGCGCTGCACGGCGGTGGTGACGAATTGCTGGTAGCCAAGGTAGACCCGGTCGACCGCGCCGGTGGCGTAGTCATCGATCACGATGCGGGCGATCGGCAGCACCGTCTCGATGCCGGGGAAGTCGCCGATCTCGATGAACTCGGCCAGCATCGGGAACCCGGAACGGCGGAAGAAGTCGCGTCCCTTGCGGCCGACCGTGAGGGTCGAGACGCGCTCGACGTTGGGCTGGTGCTCCAGCGCCAGCGAGGCGCCGGCGCGGTTCATGTTGGAGCTGAGGCCGCCGGCCAGCCCGCGGTCCGCGGTGATGTGGATGAACGCGAAGTGGTCGATATCGCGCTCCACCAGCAGCGGATGCAAGTCGTCGGCGTCGGCCTGCTGGGAGTAGCCGGAGAGCGCGCCGAGCACGGCCCGCATGCGCTCCGCGTAGGGCCGGGCGGCCAGGGCGCGGTCCTGTGCGCGCCGCATCTTGGAGGCGGCGACGAGCTCCATGGCCCTGGTGACCTTGGAGGCGTTCTCGACAGAGCGGATGCGGTCGCGCACCGCTCGGACTGCGCCGGCTCCCGCCATCTATCTCTCCCCGTCCGATCCGCTCTCGCTGACGCCGGTGCCCGGCAGCCCGTGCCTAGTAGGCGACCGAGCCCTTGAAGTCGTCGATCGCCTTCTTCAGCGATTCCTCGGTGGACTCGTCCAGCTCGCCGCTGTCGGTGATGGCCTGCAGGACATCCGAGCCGCTGGCGCGCATGTGGTCGTGGAAGCCGCGCTCGAAGTCGGCGACCTTCTCCACGGGCACGTCGTCCATGTAGCCGTTCACGCCGGCATAGAGGATCGTGACCTGCTCTGCCAGGGAGAGCGGCTCGTACTGCGGCTGCTTCAGCACCTCCGTCAGGCGCTGGCCGCGCTCGAGCTGCTGTCTCGTCGCCGCGTCCAGGTCGTCGGTGCCGAACTGCGCAAAGGCCTGAAGCTCGCGGTACTGCGAAAGGTCGAGCCGCAGCGACCCGGCCACACTGCGCATCGCCCTGGTCTGGGCGGCGCCGCCGACGCGC
>JASLOV010000051.1 GCA_030745285.1 Dehalococcoidia bacterium
CGGAACTGCGGAACGTCGCGCCGCAGCCGGTCGATCTCGTCCATCACCAGTTCACGGCACTCCAGCAGCGCGAAGGTGATGTCCTCCGGCTTCGTGGCGTCGACCATGCGCGAGATGCGCTCGGTCGCTCCCCACGGCAACAGTACGTGACCCTCGCCGATCGTCTGAAAGCAGCGGCCGGTCGCTGCCGCCGCCGGGACGTCCTGCACGCCGCCCATCGTGAACCAGAGCCAGGGGGCGACCGTCTCCGTCTCGTGCTCGCAGCCGGCCGCCGCGAAGACATCGCCATCGCCGCACGTATCGATCACGACATCCGCTATGATCGCGAAGCGGCCCGACTTCGACTGGAAGGTCGCGCCCGTCAGGCGGTCGCCGTCGACAAGCGGGTCGCAAGCCCACGCGTTGTAAATCAGGCGCACGCCGGCATCCTTCAGCATCTGCTCAAAGGCGAACTTCATCTCCTCCGGGTCGTATGCCACGGAGTAGCGCACGTTGTGCGGACCATGGCCGTTGATCAGCCCCCACATCCGGCTCCGCTCGACCAGCGCCTCGTCGGCGCTGCCCCAGTCGGCCGCCGGCGGGTGCCACTCCCCGCCCCGCCTCTGGATGCGGTCCACCGCCTCCTGCGCCAGCCCGCCGATCACCTGCTGGCCACGGCCATCGTCCATCGTCAGCAGCAGGATGATCAGCCCGCCCGTCGCCAGGCCTCCGAGGTAGCTGTATCGCTCGACCAGTGTCACGTCGGCGCCGTTGCGAGCCGCCGCAACCGCCGCGGCGACGCCGGCCGAACCGCCGCCGACCACCAGCACCTCGGTCTCCACCGTAACCGGCGTGCGGCGCGCCCGCTCCTCCACGAACCGGGTAGCGTCAGTCATCGATGTCCTCCCGTGCGCCGATGTCACCGTCCGCGAAGGCAGACGATCTCGCGGCTTCGCTGAGAGGTTACCGCTGGAGGATGTGAACCAGGCAGACGCCTCCCGCGCCGATCATCTGCAACAGGCCGGTGTTCGCGCCCTCGATCTGCCGCGGGCCCGCATCACCGCGGAGCTGCAACGTCGTCTCCCAGACCTGCGCGAGGCCCGTCGGACCGAGTGGATGCCCGCGCGAGATCAGCCCGCCGTCCGTGTTGAACGGGATGCGGCCGCCCAGGGCGGTGTCGCCGTCGATCACCAGTCGCTCAGCCTCCTCCGGCTCGCAGATGCCGAGCTCCGCGTAGTACTCCAGCTCTTCGATGCTGAACGCGTCGTGCAGCTGGACCATATCTAGGTCATCGGGCCCGACGCCGGCCTGCTCGTACGCGTCGCGGGAGGCAGTCACGGTCATCGGTGGTTCGTCCTCGTGGCGAATGCCCGCGAAGGCGGAAGCGGTGACCCGGACGGCCGGATGCCGCCCGAGCCGGGCCGCAACGGCCGGGGTGGCCACGATCGCCGCCGCGCCACCGTCGCCGGTCGGGCAGCACTCCAGCATGTGCAGCGGGTCGGCGATGACGCGAGAGGCGAGCACGTCCTCGAGCGTGAAGACGTCCTGGAACTGCGCGTACGGGTTGAGCGACCCGTGATAGTGGTTCTTCACCGCGACCTGCGCGAAGACCTTCGGGTCCGTCCCGTACTTCGCCATCCAGCGGTGGGCGCGCATGGCGAAGGTCGCCACGGGCGGTGCCGGACCGGTCGCGCGAGCGGCGAGTTGCTCGGCCCGGCTGCCACCGCCGCCACCGCCAATGCGCCCCATCTTGCCGACGCCCACCGCGATGGCGATGTCGCAGCGCTCATCGGCGATCGCGAAGTAGGCCTCGCGGAAGGCGGTCGAGCCGCTGGCGGAGGCGTTCTCCACGTTCACGACCGGGATGCCGGTCGCGCCCAGCTCCGCAGCGACACGATTGCCCGGCGTCATGCCGACGTTCACCGCGCCGCAGTACATGTACTGGATGTCGTTCCACTCCAGCCCGGCGTCTTCCAGGGCGCTGCGGGTGGCCTCGACCCCGTGCTCAGCGTAGGGCTGGTCCGGGTACTGACCAAACCGAGTCATCCCAACACCGATGACCGCGACTTCACGCACCTGCCTGCTCCTTCCGTCGAAACGCGAATGTCGTGGCGGCCTCAAGATCGCCGGCCGCCGGGAGTACGAACGGCACCACCTCCACCGCCTCCCCGATCGACGGGATCGCGTCCTCGTCGGCATCGATGTAGCCGCGCACCACCGCACCACCTTCGAAGCGAGCCTGGCCGACGACGGTCGGCTCGCCGTCGCCGCGGGCCGGCATCACGGTGAACGAGTAGAACTCGGCGTCCGGCCCGAGCGCGGTGTCGACGGTGTTGCGTCCGCTGCAGCTCGGGCAGGTGGCGGCGCGGGGGAAGACGCGCGTCTCGCAGTCCTCGCAGCGCGAAGCGAGCAATCGGAGCAGTTCGCTACCGCCGGCATACTCCATCCACTCCGCAATGATCAGGTCCGGCCGCTGGTCGGGGCTCACGTCCGCCTCCATTCGTCCTGCGTTGGGCTGCGCGTCCGCTTCCGCCGGTCGGCCGGTCCGGGCCGAAGCGCTGGCCGAGGACCGTCGCGCGTGGATTGACGCATCATGGCGCGGCACTAGTATGCGGTGATCGCACAGCCAGGGGGTCTTCGCACGAGGAACCACCCGGACCCGCGAGCGATCCGGTCCGGGTCAAGGTACGCGAATGAAAGGGGCGCAGGGTGGGCTACGAGATGCTGATGGTGGAAACGACGGACAACGGGGTGGTGGTCATCACCCTCAACGACCCATCGAGCCTCAACGCCATGGGCGGCGAAATGATGAGCGAACTGAACGAGGAGCTGACCAGGATCGAAGACGACCGCGACGCTCGCGTGGTGGTGCTGACGGGCGCGGGCCGCGGCTTCAGCTCCGGGGCCAACATGAAGGCGCTCGTGCGCGACGGGGTCGAGACTGTAGCCGGGCCGCGCGAGAACGAGCACTACCGGGCGATGATCGACCCGACGGAGAGTCGTGTACCGAATGCCATGACCAGGCTCCGAACGATGGACACACCCTCCATCGCCGCCGTCAACGGGTTCGCAGTGGGAGGCGGCATGGGCCTCGCGCTTTGCTGCGACATCAGGATCGCCTCGGAAGAAGCAAGGTTCGCCTTCACGTTCACGAAGCGGGGGCTCTCTCCGTTCGAGGGGAGCACCTTCCTGCTTCCTCGCGCCATCGGTCTCAGCAGGGCGCTGGAGATGGCGTACACCGGCGACATGGTCGACGGGAAGAAAGCCGAACGCATCGGGCTGGTCAGCGAGGTGGTGCCCCACGACCAGCTGATGGAAACCACCATGGAGCTGGCCAACCGCATCGCGCTCAGTCCCCCGATCGCGGTCGCCCTCGACAAGTACATGATGACCAGGTTCATGACCATGGACTTCGACGAGGCCATGATCTGGCAGAGGACGGCCTTCAACGCCACGGCCCAGACCGAGGACCACAAGGAGGGCCTGCGGGCGTTCGCGGAGAAGCGCACACCGCAGTTCAAAGGAACCTGACCGGCGCACGGAGCGCGGCGCGCGGGCCCTGCGGCTAGTCCAGGGCGCCGGCCGCGTCGACCTCCGCCAACCGCTCGTCGTCGTAACCGAGGATCTCGCTGAGCACGTAGTCGTTATCGCGGCCAGAGGTGGGCGCCGAACGCGCGATCCGCGCCGGGGTGCGTGACAGCCGCGACTGCGCTCCCTCGACGGTCGTGCTGCCGTGCAGCGGGTGCTCCAGCTCGACGAAGTGACCGCGGTGCGCCAGCTGCGCATCCGCCACCATCTCCGCGCTGTGCTGTACCGCGTGCGCCGGCACGCCGCGCCGCTGTAACGCCGACTCGACCTCGTACATGTCCCGCAGCCGCGTCCACTCGCCGACGATGCCGTCGAGCTCGTCCTGGTGCCTGAGCCGCGCGTCGAGCGTCGCGAATCGCTGGTCCGAGACGAGCTCGGGGCGGCCGATCACCTCGCTCAGCGCCCCCCACTGCTCCTCGCCGTCAACGGCGATGGCGACCCAGCGGTCATCGCCGGCTGCCGGGTAGACGCCGTGCGGCGCCATCTGTGGGTCGCGGTTGCCCAGCGGCCCCTGCACCCGGCCGTTGACCGTGAAGTCGAGCACCGCGGGGCCGAGGAAGTGCAGCGATGCCTCGACCTGCGAGCAGTCGACGTACTGTCCCTGGCCCGAGCGATCGCGGTGGTCGAGCGCCGCGAGAACCGCGACCAGCGCGAAGCGCGGCGAGAGGTAGTCCGTGTAGGCGGAGACCGATGCCGGATCGCGACCCGGCCAGCCCACGACGCTGTTGAAGCCGGCGACGGCAGCCCCTGCGGTGCCGAAACCGGCGTACATCGCCATCGGCCCGTCCTGCCCCATCAGGCAGGTGCTGAGCATGATGATCTCCGGCTTCAGCCGTCGCAGCGACTCGTAGTCGAGCCCCCAGGCGGGCATCGCCTTCGGCGAGAAGGACTCGGTGACGACATCCGCCCAGCGCACGAGGTCCTGCGCAATCGCGCGCCCCTCCGCCTTGGAGAGATCGAGCGTGATCCCGAGCTTGTTGGCGTTCAGGTTCCCGAATATCGCGGAGTTCTCCGGGCCGGGCTCGCCTCCGTGGTAGGGCCCGACCGTGCGAGTGATGTCGAGCCGCGACGTGGACTCCACCCGCACGACCGTCGCGCCGTAGTCGGCCAGCTGCCGGGTCACGGCAGGCCCCGCCATCGACCACATAAAGTCGAGCACCTTGAGGCCCTCCAGCGGCAACTCGTCCGCCGGCGGATCAGGCGCCTGATCGAGGGCCGGGCGGGAACCGCGGGGGCTCTCCCGCTCCCCTCCGCCCCAGTGCTCGCCGTTGTGCTCGCCGATCGCCGGCGCTCGCGTGCGGTACTGGATCGGCGTCTCTCCGAACTTCACGAATGGCCCCGGGTAGCGGATCGAGCGGTCCAGTTGCGGGTGATCGAGTTCGCGCCAGTAGTCGCGGGCGGCAAGCTGGTCGCTCCCCGCCACGTCCTCCGTCGTCATCATCGGCGCGATCAGCAGACGGCGCTGGAAGGCGGTCTCCAGGAGCTCCGCCTTCGTCTTCGTGCGAACGAAATCGGCGATCACGCGCCGGACCCGCTCATGCTCTTCGGCCGGCTCTTCCCCGCTGCGCAGCAATGCCGGGTAGCCGATCCAATCCTTGTCACGCGTCGCCTCGTCGCAGAAGCCCTCCTCGTGGACCCACTCCATCAGGCGGCGGGCGAACGGCCCGAGGGAGTTGCCGAAGCCAAAGGTCACGCTCACGTGCCCGTCTCTGGCCAGCCCCGTGCCCAGGGCCGAAGGCGGCCGCCGGTCGCCGCCCTCCCGGATGCGCTGAAGCGTCTCCTCGTCGCCCACGGCCGCAGCCAGCATCGTGGACCTCGCCGCCTGAATGCCGGCCTGCTGGGCAGAGACGTCGACGTGCTGCCCTCGCCCCGACCGCCGGCGCTCACGGTGGGCGATCAGGGCGGCGCCCGCCGCTTCGGCCCCGGCATGCAGGAAGGCCTGCGGCGCGCTGATGCGCAGCGGCGCGCAGTCCTCGTCACGGGTCATCGCCAACCGGCCGGCGGCCGCGCTGACGATGAGGTCGCTGTCCGCGTAGCCCGCCTTCGGCCCGTCCTGCCCGAAGGCGCTGATCGAGACGTAGACGAGCTCCGGGTTGACGGCGGCGAGGTGCTCGTAGCCGAGACCGAGCGCCGCCATGCGCCCGGGCCGTTCCGATTCAACGAGGAAGTCCGCCGTCTCCACCAGCCGCAGCAGATCGGCACGCCCCTCATCGCTGGCGATGTCGAGCATGACGGAGCGCGTGTCACGGCTGTAAGCCCACCAGTAGAGCGACCGTTCCGGGTCCGGCCGGTCGCCCGCGAAGGGTCCGAACCTGCGGGCCGGGTTGCCGCCAGGGGGTTCGATGGCGATCACATCGGCGCCGAGGTCCGCGAGTATCTGGCCGCAGAGCAGGCCACGCTCGTTGGCGAGGTCGAGCACGCGGTACGGACTGAGCATCGTGCGACTCCTCGACGCCGCGGGCGTCGTCGCCCAGTCCCTTCGCCCGGAATCGAATCCACAATCCGTCGATTCGGCGCCGCGATGCTAGCACACGGCTGCGCGCCGTCGGCCGCTCTCCGCGTCCCGGCCGGTCGTCCGGCAGCAGGTGGCGCCGGCGCGCGTCCGGCATCGTACCGGCGCCCTGCTACGATGCCGCCACAAATTCGGAGACGGGACCGCAACCGGCCGCCGAGAGGAGCCCGAGAGGATGACGAAGGAGCTCGAAGGCCAGGTGGCGCTCGTGACGGGCGGCACCCTCAACATCGGGCAGGCGGCGGCGACTCGACTCGCCCAGGCCGGCGCCACGGCCGTGATCAACGGTCGGAACGAGGAGCAGGGTTTGGAGACGGTGGACCTGATCCGGCGGGAGGCAGGGTCCGAGGCCTTCTTCGAGAACGCGGACCTGCTGGTGCCCTCGGCGGTCGAAGCGATGGTGGACCGGGTGGTGGCCAGGCATGGCCAGCTGGACATCCTGGTGGCCAGCGGCGCCGGGGCAAGCCCGGACTCCCTGCCGTTCAAGTTCTTCCACGAGATGGAGGTCGACGACTTCGATACCTACATTCGCTCCCACTGGCTCTCGCGGGTCTACGCCATCCGGGCCGTCCTCCCGCAGATGCGACTGCAGAACGGCGGCAAGATCATCAACGTCACCACCGACGCCGGCCGGGAGCCGACCGTCGGCGAATCGTTCATCGGCGGGGCAGCGGCCGGGCTCATGCAAATGTCGAAAGTGCTGGCCCGCGAGTTCGGCCGCTGGGGAATCCGGGTGAACAACGTCTCCGTCAGCGTGGTGCCCGACGCCCCCGTGCGCTGGCCGCGAGAGAACGCGGAGAAGGAAGGGGAGAAGGGTCCGGAGTCCGGCGTCGGTCCACGTCTCCGCTCCCGCATGATGTTCGATGTGAGCCGCTGGCAGATCGCGGATATGGTCGTTCACTTCGCCACCGGGGGCGGTGACGCGATCACCGGCCAGACCGTCAGCGTCAACGGCGGCATCTCGTTCCCCGGCTGAGGCGACGGCTCGGGCCGGGTCGACGCAGCCGGGCTCGCGGCACCGGGCTCCGCGCTACTGGCCGGTGAACCGCGCGGCGCGCTTCTCGGCGAAGGCCAGCATGCCCTCTCGAACATCGCTGCTCGCCTTGGCCTGGCTCTGGGCCGCCCACTCCGTCTCGACCGCCTCCCGCAGCGAGAGCCCGGAGGAACGCCGAATCTCGCGCTTCGCGTAGAGCAGGGAGAGTGGCGGCGCTTGCGCCAGTTCGCGCGCCAGCTCCATCGCCCGGCCCTCGGCGTCATCCGCCAGCTCGGTGCCGAGACCGATGCGCACGGCCTCCTCCGCCCCGACCTCACGCGACGTGAACAGCAGGTCGGTCGCCACGGCTGGGCCGACCAGTCGCGGCAGGAACCACGAGAGCCCGCAGTCGGGCGCAAGCGCGCGACGCACGAAGACGGTGATGAACCGTACCCCCTGCCCGAGGATGCGCAGATCGAACGAGCAGGCGAGCGCCATGCCCGCCCCCGCCGCAACACCGTCCACGGCCGCGATCGCGGGCTTGTCGAGGTCGGGCATGGCGAAGGCGATACCGGAGCGGCCAACCGCGTCGGTGCGCTCAGCGCGCGTCGGCGCGGCCGGCGTCTCGCCGTCGGCCCCCGGGCTGAGGTCGGCCCCGGACGAGAATGCGCGGCCGGTCCCGGTCGCCACGACGGCGCGCACGTCGTCATCAGCCTGCAGCATGCGGCCGAGCTCCATGATCTCGTTGAAAGTCGGCGTGCGCATGGCGTTCAGCTTCTCGGGGCGGTTGATGCGCCACCGAGCGACGCCGTCGCTCACGTCCACGACCAGGTCTTCGAAGCCGCTGTAGTCCATCGTTGCACCTCCGCCGACGTATCTAACACGCGGCGCAAAGCGCCCGCAACGAGCCCCCGGACAGGCGGCCAGAATGCAGCGTGAGCCGGCACGACCCACCGGCTCACGCCGGCGGACCGCGAGATCTCCTCGGCGCCGGCGGTCGCGAGGCCGTCGAGGGGTCGGCCGTCCGAGACATGAATGAGTCGCAGTCTCGCGTATCATGCCCCGGCCAGTTCCTGACCACCGGGGAAAGCGAAACCGAGGAGTAGCGGATGATAGGTGCAGCACAGCTGGACCGCGCACTGAACCCACGAACAGTGGCCGTCGTGGGCGACGCGCAGGCTCGCAACTACCGCTGGCTGCGGTGCATGAGCACCTTTCAGGGGAAGGTCTACTCCGTACAGGTCGACCCCAAGGAGATCCCGGGCATCGAGGCGCTGGGTATTCCGAACTACCAGTCGCTGACGGAGATCCCCGACGAGATCGACTACGTCCTGGTCGCCGTACCACGAAATGTCGCGCCGGTCGTGCTTCGCGATTGCATCACGAAACAGGTGGGCGGAGTGACGATGTTCACCTCGGGATTCGCGGAGACCGACAGCGCGGAGGGCCAGGAACTCCAGGAGCAGATCACCGAGATGGCCCGCGATGCCAGGCTGGTGCTGATCGGTCCGAACTGCATGGGGCTCTACAACCCGGCGCTCGGCGTGCGGTTCGGCGAGAACCAGGCGTCCGGATTCGAGGGCGATGTCACCTTCCTCTCGCAGAGCGGCGGTCACGGCGGCGACTTCGCCACCGCGGCCCAGGCCAGCGGGGTGCCGATACGCAAGGTGGTGAGTTTTGGTAACGGCGTGGTGCTGGGCATCGCAGACTTCCTCGAATACTTCACCGAGGACGACGACACCAGCTACATCTCGATGTACCTGGAGGGACTGCGGGAGGGGCCGCGCTTCTTCCAGTCGCTCCGCCGCACGACGCTGAAGAAGCCCGTGGTGGTCTGGAAGGGTGGCCTGAGCGACGCCGGGCAGCGCGCCACGGCCTCACACACGGCGTCATTGGCGGGGTCCGCCGAGGTCTGGGACGCCATGTACCGGCAAACGGGCGCGATTCCAGTGACCTCCGTGTCGGAGATGATCGACGTGCTGAGAGCGCTCCGCGAGCTGCCGCCGTTCACCGGCCGGGGCATCGGTCTCACCGGAGGATCAGGTGGGCAGTCCGTGGCGATGGCCGATACGTTCTCGCGCTCCGGGCTGCGGGTACCGACGCTGACCGGCGACTCGTACGAGCGGCTCGCTTCCTGGTTTCGGGTGATCGGCGCCAGCTTCGGCAACCCGATCGACATGGGCTCGAACCGCACCGAGATCGAGACGATCATGGAGGTGCTCATCTCCGATGCGCATGTCGACTGCCTCGTGGTGCAGCTGCGACCGGGCTCGGACGATCCCGACGACCAGCGACGGCTCGACGCGCAGCTCGATGCGCTCGTCCAGGCCCGGGAGCACGCTCAGAAGCCGGTCGCAGCGATCGTCTATTCGTCCGCTCCGCTCGATGAAGGCCCGGCGATCACCGCCATCGACGAGCGCCTGCGTGCGATCGGCATCCCCGCGTTTCCCACATACGAGCGGGCCGCTGCGGCACTGGCCAAAGTCAGCGCCTACTACCGGTTCCGCGAGGCCGCGCTGGCCGCCACCGACGGGGAGTCAGCATGACCCGGGGAACGATGATCTCGGACGACCTGCGCGGTCGCGTCATCGCCGCCATTGATGCCCGGCGCGACGAGCTGATCGCCGTCAGCCACGACGTCCACTCCCATCCCGAAGTGAACTACCAGGAACATCACTCCGCCGCCGCGCTGGCGAACAGCCTCGAGGCCAACGGATTCGACGTCGAGCGGGGCGTTGGCGGTGTCGAGACCGCGTTCTCGGCAACGGTCGACGGCAACGGTGACGGCCCAACCATCGCCCTGCTGGCGGAGTACGACGCGCTCCCGGGGATTGGGCACGGCTGCGGACACAATCTGATCGCCATCTCCAACCTCGGTGCTGGGTTCGGCGCCAGCGCCGCCATGGGCGAGCTGCCCGGGAAGGTCGTGGTACTTGGCACCCCGGCCGAGGAGGGCGGCGGCGGCAAGATTCGCATGATGGAGGCCGGCGTCCTTGACGGCGTCGATGTCACCCTCTCGTCGCACCCCTCCTCGCATCTCACGGTCTTCAACAACGACGTGCCCGTGGAAGAGAGCTTCAGCCTGGCGATGGTTGGATTCAGGTTCATCTTCCGCGGCCAAACCGCCCACGCGGCGGCCCGGCCGGAGGCCGGCGTGAATGCGCTCAACGGCGTGATTCACCTGTTCACCGGCATCGATGCGATGCGTCAGCACCTGCGCAGCGACACTCGTATCCACGGCGTGATCACCGATGGCGGCGGCGCCCCAAACGTCGTCCCGGACTTCGCGGCGGCCAACTTCATGCTTCGCGCCCGCGACCGCGACTATCTGCGCGACGAAATCGTCCCGAAGGTGCGGACCATCGCAGAGGGCGCGGCGACGATCACGGGCGCTGAGCTCACCATCGAGGACTTCTACCCGTTCTACGAGAACGTGATCCCGAACAACACCCTCTCCGCGGCGGTGATGGGGCACGCCGAGGCCGCCGGCATCCGCATCGATGCGCCCACGGGCGGCGGTGGCGGCGGCGCATCGACCGACTTCGGCAACGTCAGCCAGGCGATGCCGTCCTACGCGATGTCGTTCGCGGTCAGCGAGACGCCCGTACCGGGCCACTCGCCCGCGATGACCGCGGCGGCGATCACGGACCTTGCGCATGAGAACGCGCTGATCACGGCGAAGGCGCTGGCGCTGACCACCTGTGACCTGCTGAGCGACCCGGGCCTGGTCGCGCGGGCGCGCGAGGAGTTCGACGCCCGAATCGCTGCGACGAACAGGACGGGTAGCTAGACGACCGGCCAGCGGCTGGGAAACGACACGCCCGTGCGCTCCCGGATTCGCTCGCCGATTTCGCTCACCCGCTGGATCAGCCCCCACTCATCAAGCCCGGGGACGTTGTGGTCGTCCACGACGACGCGACCATCGACCACCACCGTGTGGACGCTGGAGGCGTCCGCGCTGTAGACGAGGTTGTTCACCGGCTCCGTCAGCGCCTGCCATTCCGGCCGGCGCGTGTCGAAGAGCACGAGGTCGGCGCGCTTGCCCGCCGCGATGGAACCGAGATCGGCACCTCGTCCGACGGCCTGCGCTCCGTAGAGCGTGGCCAGCTCGACCGCGGTCTCGGCTGGGATCACGGTGTCGTCTCGGCGGGCGTCCTTGTACGCGGTAGCCGTCAGCCCCATGGTCCGCACCATGTCGCTGTAGTTCGAGCTATTCACGGAGTCGGTCCCGAGCGCCACCGGCACGTCGCGCTCCAGCAGCTCCGGCAGGGTTCCACCCTCCCTCAGCCCCGTCGCGCCCTTCAGCACCGTGGGCGGAAGCATCGCGACGGTCGCGCCGGAGTCGGCGATCAGCTCGACCTCCTCCGGCTCCAGGCCCATGCCGTGGGCCAGCAGCAGCCTCTGCCCGAGCACGCCGATGTCGGCAAGGTGCCGGGTGGGGAGGCGTCCGTCCGGTCGCCGCCTGCCGCCGAAGTGGTGGAGCGTCATCATCGTGTCGTGACGTTCGGCGATGTCCATGGCGGCGACAAGCACCTCGTCGCTGCAGTTCGCCGCGGAGAACGGCATCGCCCAGCTGCGAACCCGTCCGTCGAGCCCGCCGTCGAATCGCTCCACCGTCTCTTCCATTCGACGGATCGCTTCGGGGGCGTCGTAGACCGGAAGGTTCGTATCGTTCTCGTGGTCGGTCACGTGCTCGCCGGTGACAACGCGAATCCCGGCCTGGTCGTAGGCATCCAGGCACGCCTCGATGTGCTTGGTGCTCCCGGGGTCGACGACGTTCGTCGTGCCTCCCTTGAGCAATTCCACAGCCGCCAGCAGCGAGGTGTCCCGCTCCTCTTCCGCCGTCATCACCAGCTGCATCTGGAAGACGTAGGCGAGGCGGTCCTTCACGTCGTCCGGGAAGATGCCCCGTACGGCGTGGGCGTAACTGATGTGCATGTGGCCGTTCGTGAAGCCGGGCGTGACGACCATGTCCGTCGCATCGATCGTGTGGTCCGCGCCGGCCGCCGCGAGGTCCGCAGTCTTGCCGACCGCCGAGATGACCCCGTCCTCGACGAGAATCGCCCCGTCGGTGAGGATGCGCCGCTCCTCGTCCACCGTCAGGATGAATCGTGCGTTCTCAACCTTGAGAGAGCCTGCGTCCATCGTGAGACCTCCGCCCGCGGCACTATACGACGGGGTCCGCGCGGGCCCGAGGATCAGGGCATGAGCACCGCGCGGAAGCGGACTTCGTTCGCGCGGAGGCGAGCGTGGACCGCGTTCACCTCGTCGAGGGGGTAGCGCTCGATCTGCGGGCGGATGTGGTGGCGGGCGGCCAGCTCCAGCACGTCGCGCAGGTCGTCGCGAGAGCCGAAGAAGCTACCGATCACGCGGAGCTGGAGGCCGATGAACATGCCCGGCGGGACGGGCAGCACGTCGCCGTCGGCCGCCGCGAGCACGATCGCACCCTGTCTGGCGACGCCGGGCAACAGCGTGCCGACCGGGTCGAGGACGTTGGCCGTGTTGAGGACGATGTTGGCGCCCCCTCGGTCAGCGAGTTCCCGGGCGGCGGCAGGCGCGTCCCCTGCCCAGACCGCGCCGCGCTCACGCGCGAGCTCGGTCTTGTCGGCACTGGCGGTGACGGCGTAGACCTTCGCGCCGAGAGCGGTGGCGATGGAGATCGCGAGGTGGCCCAGCCCGCCGATGCCGATCACGGCCACTCGCTGGCCGGCCTCGATGCCGCCGTTGCGCAGCGCGGCGAAGACGGTGAGCCCCGCGCAGCAGAATGGCGCCGCGTCGGCGAAGTCGAGGGCGTCGGGGAGCGGGATCGCGCGCAGCGCCGGCACGCGCAGGTACTGGGCGTACCCGCCATCGATCGACAGGCCCGCGAACTGCGAGGTGCCGAGCACGCACGCTTCGTCCTCACCGGCTTCGCAGTAGGAGCACTCGCCGCAGGCAAACTGCGGGTGCACGGCGACGCGGGCGCCCGGCCGCAATTGCTCGGTCACCCCGGTCCCGACGGCGGCGATCACGCCCACGGGCTCGTGGCCGGGCACGAACGGAGCGCCCTCGGAACGGCCGTCGATCACCCGCAGGTCAGTGAAGCAGACCCCGCTCGCCTTGATCTCCACGAGCACATCATTCGGGCCGAGGTCAGGGATCGGCCGGTCGTGGAGCGCGAGCGGTTCGCCGGGACGTTCCCACACCGCCACGCGCATCGAGGTCGCCATCCGCGCCGTCCCTCCGGGCTCGCCAACTCTCCGCACCACGCCACCGCCCTGTCAAGGGCTGGCGGAGGGAGGAGCTCAGGAGGGATCGGCCCGCTCGAACGCGAGACGAACCTCGGCGCGAAAGTCGGCGTCGGTATAGATGCGGAGAGCGGCGAGGCAGAGGGCTCTGGCGGAACGCAGCATCGCCTCGTGCGCTTCGGGCGTGATCGCCGCGTCGGTGAAGGGGCGAGTGTGGTTCCCGCGCTCGGCGGGGATGCGGAAGTGTGGGTGCAGCCCGGGCATGACATGGGTGACGTTACCCATGTCCGTGCTCCCTCCCATGCGCGGTGGCTGGATCTCGCCTCCCAGCGCCTCGAAGTGCTCGGCGTACGCGTCGGCGAGCGGCGGACTCTGGATCAGATTCTCGTACGGGTACTCCGCCCACGTCGGTTCCAGCGTGCAGCCCGTCTGCTC